>NZ_BAABMI010000016.1:0-38425 GCF_054785195.1 Secundilactobacillus muriivasis
AGCAGGAACCTAGCCGCTGACCGGAATCGACAGTTCACGCAAATCAAACTTCACAAACTAAACAGAAGAATGCTTACGCTGGACACAAGCGTAATAAAAAACGAACCAAAGCATAATTGCCTTGATTCGTTTCGTCTGCCCACTAACGGGCCTTTTTAGTCTTACCTTCCCAACGAGCATAACCAGTCTTCAAGATGAAAATCTGGTCATAACCCTTCTTCTTCAGTAAGATGGCTGCTCGAGAACTCATCTCGCGACCTTGGTCATAAAGGTAAACGGGAATGTCCTTACGTAATTGTTGGTAAAATGAACGCATTGTTGAGTAAGGCATGTTACGCGCACCCAAAATGTGCCCGGCATCGAAGTCCTTTTTTTCGCGAACGTCGATGACTTGCGCCTTCCGCATGCCTGCGGTAAACGTTGCTTCATCGATCAACTTTGCAGCCTGGTTTCGCTGATAAGTTGTGTATAACCGCCAAAGTAAGAACACCACGATCAAGATGACCAAGATGAGTGAATATAAGTTCCAAGTTGAAATTGCTGCCATTAAAATCTCGTCCTTCCAAACGACACTACCACTGTATTAGTGGGCGCTATCAAACCGTAAAGCAAGTGAAGCAGCCCCAATTGCACCAGCGTCGTTACCTAATTGTGCTAATTTAATCCGAGTTGAATCACGGACAGCTGGGAACGTGTTTTCTTGGAAGTACCGAGTGGTTGGTCCCAATAACGTGTTACCAGCAGCTGAAACCCCACCACCAATAATGATGTTGGCTGGGTTCAACGTATTGGCACAGTTAGCAAGTGCCAATCCCAAGTAGAATGAAACCCGATCAATGATCCGGTTAGCTAAGATATCACCGTTATCGGCCAAGTAAACGACCATCTTTGAAGTGACATCCTCGTGGTTATCAAACAGTTCCTTCAAGCGAGACTTGCCAGTAAATTCGGCAGCCATATCCTTCGCTACGTGAACGATCCCAGTAGCTGAAGAGTATTGTTCCAAACAACCGCGCTTCCCACAAGTACATAGGTACCCGTTTGGTTGAACTGTGATGTGGCCTAATTCACCGGCACCACCGTTAACCCCATGCAACAGACGACCGCCGGCAATCACGCCACCGCCGACACCAGTACCCAAGGTAACGAAGATCACGTCTTCGTCCTTTTCACCGGCACCCTTCCAGAATTCACCTAACGAGGCAACGTTAGCGTCGTTTTCCAAGACTAATTGAAGGCCGATTGCGGCTTGAATCTCGTCACGTACGTGTTGGGTCGTCTTCCAGTTCAAATTGAAAGCACCAATTACGGTACCGTTTTCAATATCAACTGCGCCAGGCGTCCCCATGCCGATTCCCATAAATTGATCCTTGGTGTAACCAGAATCAGTCATCGTCTTCTTCAATGATGCAATAATGTTCGGTACAATGTGCTTTCCGTTTTCGCTGACATCAGTTGGAATGCTCCACTTTTGCGTAATGTCCCCTTCGTGAGAGACAAACGCAATTTTCGTTGTGGTACCGCCTAAGTCAATCCCAATCAAACTCTTTGCCATGAATTTGTTTCCTCCAGATCTATTTCGTTTTATCTCGTGCTTCTTCGAGACGATGTTCATGCGTCAACACAAGTTTCGCATGTGCAAACGTTTTGTGATCAATGACGCGGGCGTCATGGAGATGATCTAATTCCAGAGCCATCACTTCGATATCCCACAAACGTTTACCAACATACACATAGATGCCAAACTGTTTTAGCAACTGCTGTACATCATATAACGTTTCCATGTTGTCATCCTCCGATACTTAACACGATTTACCCTTACCATTTTACAACGTTCCGCCGTAATAGTATAGCCCAATCATCATCAAAATGATAACGATTACAGCAATTATTCGTTTTATGAAACTAATTTGGCCAATTTTCGGTGCACCAACAATGTAGCCGGCAAAGAAACCGGCTGCTAGACCACCAAAGTGACCTGCCAAATCTGTTCCGGGACTAAAGAAGCCCATCACCAGATTTAAGCCAATAAACAGTAAAAACGTCTTCGTCATTTGGCGAATATAAGGGTTCTCCCAAAACGATTCACCGAGCATTAAAAACGCCCCGAATAATCCAAAAATCGCGGTACTAGCACCTGCGGATAACGCATTCGGATTGAACGCAAAACTCGCAAGGTTGCCACCAATGCCGGATAATAAGAAGATGGTTAAGAACCGCCAGTGACCAAATAAAGCCTCAATTTGATAGCCTAAGAAGTACAGCGTCACCATGTTTAAAACTAAATGTTCGATGCCAATGTGCAAAAAGGTGGGTGTTAAAAACCGCCACCACTGTCCCTGTTGAATCAACGGGTTGTATTTGGCACCAAATTCAATCAAAACACCTAGGTTGTTAGAACCGCCCATCAACGTCATCAGCCCATAGATAACCACGCAAATGGCAATTAGGCTGACCGTCATGTACGGCCCCGTCAACCATCGTTTGATTCTCAATTGCATTTAACCCCTCCTAATGCGCCGTAATTACCTGCTGGATCACAATATCGTGATCTCTGACGCGCCAAGTAGGTTCTTTGAAAACTTGACAATCTAATGCTAACGTTACCGTTCGGCCGTCATAATCCGCTAAAAAGCGGTCGTAATAGCCACCACCAAAACCAAGTCGAGCCCCTGCCTTGGTAAATCCAAGACCTGGTACGATCACTAAGTCGATTTGATCCTTTGGAACACTGTTGCCGTTAACGGGTTCCATAATGCCATATTCGGAGCGTTCCAAACGGACCGTATCCGTCAGTGGCACAAAAACCATTGAGCGGTCTGCAGAAAACGTTCTCGGAACGAGAACTTGCTTATCCGCAGCTTGGGCAGCTTCAATGATGGGCTGCGTATCCAATTCGATGCCGGTTGACAGGGTTACTGCTACTGACTGACTCTTTGACCACGCCACAGACTCAAACAACCGTTCATACAGCGTCTTAGCTTGAAACTGACGAACATCGGCTGGGAGTTTTGTGAGGGTCGCGATAATTTCTTCGCGTAACGCTTTTTTGGTTGTCATCCATTCGCTCCTTTGTTCTAAAGAAAAAAGGCGCAGGCTTAGCGCCTTTGCCTTTACTTTGTTACCCAGAAATAATTACTTAGTTTCCTTGTGTAAGGTAACCTTGTGATCACGTGGGCAGTACTTCTTCAGTTCTACTCGGTCTGGGTTGTTACGACGGTTTTTACTTGATAAGTAGTTTTGTTCGTGACATTCAGTACATTCTAATGTAATGTGTACGCGCATGGCTTCTGACCTCCCAACATACATAAAGATTTGGCAAATAGCCTTAACTCGTAGTATTTTATCATTTTTCCAGATCAATTACCAGCCTCTAGCAAATATTTGTTAAGTCTTTTTACTTTACAGCTCAAAAAGTGTGCGGAGCGAGACGAGTTGAGAGCAGTGTGCAAGGCCCCATCGGTGAAGGCGCCCGGGCCTGGCGGGTTTACCGATGTTACCTTGCATGCAGCTCTCAGTCTCGCGCAGCACCATTCGGCGTGGTGGTCAAAAAGCGCGTGGTTGGCAAGTTTTTACAACTTCAGGAACCCTAGAAATAACAGTTTAAATGGCGCCGAATTTCGTAGTCTGAGAGCACTGGCACCGGTTTTCATGCGACTTTAGCAAGCGAAGCAACGCCAAACAGCCAATCCCCAAACAACCACAAAAAAAGAACCACCCCAAAATGAGGCAGTTCTTCATAAAACAATCTAATAACTCGAACTTGAACTTGAAGTCGAACTCGAATTAATCGTTGAAGTCGACTGAACCATACTCCAGTAAGCGGAGTAAATCTGTTTAGCTAACTTCATGTTGTTATCTTCAGCATTGTAATCCAAGTTAGGCATTGCAAGCGCTAAGACAACTTGTGGATTAGTCGATGGTGCGTAGGAAGCCAAACTCAACGTAACGGTTTCAGTCCCCTTGTAGTAGGTTTGGGCCGTCCCAGTTTTAGCTGAGATTTCTGGCTTGATCGATGATAATTCGTCACCGGTCTTGTAAGTGTTCGTCCCATGAACCACGTCATAAAGACCTTCCGTGACGAGTTTACGTTCCGCTGAGGTCATGTTGATCTCGTTTAAGACCGTTGGGGTAACCGAGGCTTTAACGGCCCCTAAACCACCGTTTTTATTGGTCCCACGAATTGACCCTAACACGTGCGGTTGAATCCGATAGCCACCGTTGGCAATCGTTGACATGTATTGGGCCACTTGCATCGTCGTGTAGGCATCGTAGTTCCCGAAGGATTCATCCAACGCGTTCCCGATATGCGCCTTGCTGCTTGAACCAGCAATCCCGGTCGTTTCACCTGGTAAATCGATGCCAGTCTTAACGCCAAGACCAAACTGGTTAAAGTAACCGCGCAACTTACTAAAGATGCTGGTGTTCATGGTTAAGGCTGCCCCAGAAGAGTACTGGAAGCCAGCTTCCTTCATGGCCAACTGCATCATGTACGAGTTAGAAGAAACTTCCAACGCGGTCGATGCGTTAACAGCCATGTTGGCCCCACCGTTTTTGTTGAACCAAGAAGCCTTCTTGACCCCACCAACGGTGATTGGCATATCAGTCAGCGTGTTATTAGATGGTGTAATGACCCCATCCATCAACGCGCCAGAAATCATCGCACCCTTTACCACAGACCCCATGGTGATCGAACTGTTAATGGTCCCCAAAGCATTATTGGTGACTTTCCCAGTTGATGGATTTCGGTCAACACCAGCCATCCCAATCACAGCCCCGTTCTTAGGATTCATGACCACTGCGTAAACCCCGGTCGAATTACCAGATGCGTTCGTACTTGCGGTACGCACTAAGGATTGCAGTTTCTTTTGGAAGCCAGCGTTGATCGTTAATTGAAGGTTATCACCCTTCTTACCACCGTACTTCTTGACTTCCTTCATAATCTTCGTCCCGGAAACTTCAACCTGAGTCTGTGACTTAGTCCCTCGAAGCACTGATTCATATTGCTCTTCGAGGTAACTTTGACCAACGGAATCGTTTCGCGAGTACCCTTGGGCTAAGAATTGGTTGACCTTGTTATCTGGCAACCCAACCTTTTCCGATGAAACCGTCCCAATGATACTCTTCAACGAACTACCATATGGGTAATCTCGGGTCCAACTGGTCCCAACCTTCACCCCAGGCATCTCGCCTAAGTGCTCGCCGACTTCGGAAAGTTCCTTACTCGTTACCCCAGTTTCCTTAATATAAGTCGTGGATAACGAGTAGGCCCCACTCATTTTTGCATAAATCGTGGCATCATTGGCCTGTTGATGCGTCAACTTATACTGAGCCGGGTGGTTCAGGACATAGTTAAGGGCTTTGTCATAGGCAGTTGAGGTCGAGTACTCATTAATATGTGGAATCTTAGCCTCAACCGACTTTAACCGCTTATCGGAGGCCAAGTAGTAGTCCGCCTGATTACGAGTGGTCAAGCTCCCGGTCGATACGGTCAAATATTTACCCAACCGGTTTGCGATTCGGTACATATCGCCAGACAGCACATTGACGCCCTTGGTGTAACTGATGGCTTGGTGACTCTTATTACCCACCAATACTCGACCAGTTGAATCAAAGACCATCCCCCGTTGAACGTTATTCGTTTCAACGGTGCTATCAGTCCGGTTAACTTCCGCCTTTAACTGCGTGCCATGAAGAATCTGCAGGTAGGCAAGCTGTGCAATTAACGCAACGAAGAGGAGTCCGACAATGATGAACAAAAAGTTCATCCGAAACGGAATTTGTGACGTTGTCGTCGTCTTCCCACGTCGCGATTGGTTTTGCGTAAATCGATTAAAGAAATTTTTCAATGTCCTAAACGCTCCTTATCTAACTTCATTATTCTAACAGAATTTTATGAGCGAAACCATTTAAGCTTCACGCTTTTAAAACTTTTTACGTCTTTTTTATGCTATCCTAAATACTTAGAACCGAAACTGATGACATTTTGATCAGTCGACGCGTTAACGGAGGTTAGATTTTTGAAAACAATTCGACAATTTGTACGCCGGCACCATACGGCAACGGTCTTATGGCTCAGCTTTTTGCTCCCCATGCTCATTATGGGCAGTTACTTTGCTTACCGTCACATGGCACCGTTTGGTAATTCCAGTTTACTAACGGTAGATTTAGGTCAACAGTACGTTGACTTCTTCGCTTATTTTCGTCACAGCCTGCTTCACGATCCAAGTGGCATTTTTTATACCTTTCAAAAAGCGTTGGGTGGCGAAATGTTTGGCATTTGGACTTACTACCTATTAAGTCCCTTTAACTTGATCCTGTTACTTTTCCCGGATAAGTTTCTACCAAGTGCTATCTTCTTGATGACAGTGCTAAAATACGGGGCAGCCGGCCTCAGCTTTGCTTGGCTACTCATGAAATCAAAGCTACATCCCGGATTTTCTGCCCTCATATTCTCCACGAGTTATGCCTTGATGGGCTGGATGATTGCTAACCAATTAAACTTGATGTGGCTAGATGCCGTCATTATTTTACCTCTGGTCATCTGGGGATTGCTTAAATTAGTTAGTGTCGGTCAGATTCGAACCTATGTTATCTGGTTAACGGCACTGTTAATCATTAACTACTACATGGCTTACATGGTTTGTCTATTCACTGGGCTGTTCTTCCTCTGGCTTTGGTTAAGCCGTTGGGAATCGTGGGCGACTGCTCGACGTCAATTAGGGCGTTTCATGATGGGCTCATTACTATCTGCTGGCATCGCAGCAGTCACTCTGCTGCCAACAATTGCCTCGTTGATCTCAAGTAAGGCCCAATACACGCAAACCAATTGGCACTTTAAATTTGAATACTTCCCACCAAAGATGCTGGCCAAGTTCTTCCTAGGCAGTTTCAACTTTAACCAGATGCCTAAAGGAACCCCTAATCTATTCATCGGCAGTATCGTCCTACTTGGCTGCCTATTTTTCTTCACCCAAGCGCGACATAGCGTCAAAGCACGTTGGTTAGCAGCCGCGATGACCCTTATCCTACTTGTCTCGGCTTGCTTCGAACCACTAGACCTCATTTGGCATGCTATGCAATTTCCAATCTGGTACCCTTACCGATTCTCATTTGTGATCAGTTTTTGGCTCATTTGGCTGGCAGCCAACGCACTGCAGCGTGATTTTGTACCAAAACTCTGGCAAATTGGTCTCGTCAGCGCGGTTATCCTTGCAGGAGTAGCCTACGTCTGGATCAACTTAAAACAATTTAGCTTTTTGACGCAGAATCAAGTTTTAATCGGCCTGCTCTTCTTAGTGGCTGCCATGTGCCTGATTGCCCTTCCAGATAAGGCAAGTTGGTTATACCAGATTGCTGTGATTGGCTTCGTTGTCATTGAAATGACGAGTAATGCTGTTTCAAGTCTCAATCACATTAGTTACGTGACTCAGTCGGATTACCAATCCTACTATCAAATTATGACCAAACAAACTCACCGGGTCACCGACTCAGATAAAAGTTGGTACCGACTTACGCCAACTTTTATGCGGACTAAAAATGATCCAATGTCTGGTCAATTTAACGGTGGTTCCGTCTTTTCTTCCACTCTTGAAAAGGACATGCCAGCCTTCATGGGCAACATCGGCCAACCAGACGGTGACGGCTTCGTAGCCTACACCAATGGCACTTTATTGACGGATGCGTTGTTGAATTTTAAATACCTCATCAATCAGCAATCAACTAACAGCACAACGTTGTCACAGTCGGCTGTTCAATCCGTCTCTACTCGGCAAGATCTCAATAGCTACCGAACTAAGACAACCGATGGCACGATTACCACGTTCCAAAATCCCAACGCCCTTTCGTTAGGCTTTATGGCAAGTAATCAAGTTCTGTCACTTCATAACACGACTAAAGATCCCACCCAATATCAGGCGAACCTCTTCGCGGCCCTTACTGGTCAACAAAAGGATCAACACCTCTTTACGGCCGCTAACTTTGATCGAGTCGTTTTTCAAAATATTAAGCAGCAAACAAAGTTAACTGGTGCCTTTTTACAGAAGAGTAACTTCATCAAACCTGGAGTGATCACCTTTTACTTTACTCCCAAAACTAATGATGCTTACTATTTGACGTTAGGGTCTAACCTAAATGACGATAACGTGACGATGACCTTGAATGACCACACACTCAGTCAGTACCCAACCTATCGACACACCATCGTGGTCAACCTTGCTAATCATCAAAAGGGACAACAAATCAAGCTCCAATTGACCTTGAAGAAGAGCTCACTCTGGCTTCAAAACTTCACGTTATATCAATTTAATAACGCTCAGTTTGAATCATCCTTAGCTCAGCTTAAATCCTCACAGCTGAAGATTAAGCACCATACGCAACGGTCAATTCAAGGTACCGTTAACGTTAAGGGGAGTAAACGGACCTTAATGACGACGATTCCGTATAGTTCTGGCTGGCACGTTAAAGTTGACGGTCGTTCCGTTCAACCGGTCAAGGTCGCCGGGACCTTCATGGCCTTGAAATTAACGACTGGTCACCACAACATCTCGTTTAGCTATTGGCCACCACTCTTTAACCTTGGCTTACTCATTAGTGCATTAAGTTTACTAACTTGCTACGTTGTGCCTCGTTGGCGTCGACGCCGGTAACACCACTTAAATAACCGCTGTAGGATAATGATTGTAATCCTACAGCGGTTATTTTTTGCTTACGTTTGTGTCCGGCGTAAGTGTGCGGAGCGAGACGGGTTGAGAGCAGTGTGTAAGGTGAGTTCGGTGAAGGCGCCTGGGCTTGGCGGGTTTACCGGACTCGCCTTACATGCAGCTCTCAGTCTTGCGCAGCACCATTCGGCATGGTGGCCAGAAGGCGCGTGGTTGACAAGTTTCTACAACTTCAGGAACCCTGGAAATTACAGTTTAAGTGGCGCCGAATTTTGTAGTCTGAACGAGCGATTTTCAACGCGGCTTTGGCGAGCGAAGCGATGACAAACAGCCTGCACTCAAATCGCACCCAACCCTTACGCTGGACACAAACGTAAACAAAAAAGCAAGTGCAACAAATAATTTGTTGCGCTTGCTTTGATGACTTTCAAAAGCCTTAGTTACCTAGCTTTTAATCTTATAATTCACCGTTTTCAACGTAATCGTACTTAGGTCCATCAACCTTAGGATCATAACTGATCGTGAGGTCGTAACCCTTAAAGAACCACTGATCGCCTTCTGGGACGAAGTAGTTCACACCGTCCTTTTGAGTGACTGCATAGGGTGCCCCTAATTCGTCATCTGGCGTTAAGCCCAATGAAAAGCCGTCGTGGACTGGGGTTTTCCCATAAACTTTACCGTAAAACCGGACACCGCGGCCAGGGGTTAGGCCCATTTCGTCTTGAAACCACTTGCTTGCTTGATCAGTAACGATAATTTTCATAGTTGTCGCTCCTTTAAAGTTGAATCCGTTTTCATAATTCATTTATACCCCATTTTTCACAAAAGCGCAAGTTAAATGCCCACACTTCAATCGCGCACAAGCTATAAAATGCCTTAAAACAACAAAAAAACGGCCACATTTTTCGTGGTCGTTCTCAATTTAAAGTCGATTCAACTTAGTGAAATTCGTTAAGCTGGTTCAACCGTTAAAATTTTAACTTTCATATCCCCGGCTGGAATATCAATCGTCACTTCTTCGCCAACGCGGTGGTCTAACAGGCCTTTAGCGATTGGTGAATCGTTTGAAATCTTGCCTGAAAGCGGATCGGCTTCAGCGGCCCCAACGATCGTGTACGTTTCAGGTTCTTCATCAGGTAATTCTTTGAAGGTCACCTTTTTACCAACTGTAATGAGGTCCTGTTCAGTTTCGTTGTTGTCGATCACAGCTGCATATTGCAACATATGTTCAACCGTACTGATCCGGCTTTCCAACATACTTTGTTCGTCCTTAGCAGACTCGTATTCTGAGTTTTCGGATAAGTCCCCGTAACTCCGAGCGATTTGGATCCGGTTAATCACTTCCGGACGTTTGTTCATCTTTAAATCTTCAAGTTCTTGTTCCAACTTGACCTTACCTTCGGCCGTCATTGGATATGATTTTTGTTCAGCCACAATAGACACCTCTTAAATAGTTATTCATATTCGTCTGTCGCCTACAATATCATGTGCGACGACTTCACGCAAGGGTGAGTTCGAAAAATTAATCGATTGACCGATTCGTTCGTTCACCCTTAATTTTGATATGACGCGCTTTAATCGTTCATTCGACCATTCTTTTTTTGCAATAAAATTGAGCGAATTTTAGTCGTCAACAAATCAATTGCAACTTGGTTTTCGCCACCCTCGGGAACAATTAAGTCGGCGTACCGTTTGGTTGGTTCAACGAATTGGTGATACATTGGCTTTACCGTCGTCAGGTATTGGTCAATGATCCAATCAAGATCACGCTTGCGTTCCTTCGTATCACGCTGAATTCGGCGAATAATGCGAATATCATCATCCGTATCCACGAAAACCTTAATATCCATCAAGTCCCGAAGCCGCTTGTCATCTAAAATCAGGATCCCTTCAACAATAATGACATCCTTAGGTTCTTGATGAATCGTTTCTTCACTTCTGGTCGAAATGGTATAGTCGTATACCGGTTCCTCAATGGGTTGGTTGTGCCGTAATTGGTTCAGCTGTTCAACCAGCAGATCCGTATCAAATGCCAGCGGGTGGTCATAGTTGACTGCCCGGCGTTCTGCCATCGTCATCTCAGACTGATCATTATAGTACGCATCCTGTTGCAAGATCATAATTGATTCATTCGCCAGCTCATCGTAAATTGCCCGACTAACGCTGGTTTTACCACTACTGGAGCCGCCGGTCACCCCGATGATCACCGGTCGAGATTGTTCTGTTGCCATGTGTAATTAGATTCCCTTCAATTCGCAATGAGTCGCTTTATTTATTTGCTGATTCGAGTTTAGCTGATTTTTGATTATGTTCAGCTAACGTGTTGGAATAATAGATTTTCCCCGTCTTCGTGTTGGCCACAAAGTAGAGGTAGTCTTTCTTCCGGTCAGATGGATGCAAGACGGCTTCAATTGATGACCGACTTGGACTATTAAACGGTCCTGGGCCGTAACCAGCATTCTTATACAGGTTATATGGCGATGATGATTGGAGATCCTTCATCGACAAATTCTTTTTGTGTTTGTTGATTGCATACAAGACCGAAATATCAGATTGCAGTGGCATCCCAGCATCAATTCGATTTAAGAAAACACCCGCAATTTTACGGCGGTTAGCCTGGTCGATACCTTCTCGTTCAACTAACGATGATAATGTCAGCACTTGTTGCACCGTCATCTTACGTTTCTTAATCTGTTTATAGTACGGCGTTAGTTCTTCGTTGGTGTGGCTCACCATCTGCTCAACTAACTGTTTCAATGACATCCGCTTGCTAACGACATAAGTTGCAGGGTAGAGGTATCCTTCAAGGCGGTAACGAACATTTTTAGACGCCATGCTCGAAGCTAACAGTGCCGGGTACTTTTTCGCTAACTGCTTCATGTACGTTTGGTCTTTCATAAGACTCAAAAATTCTTCTTTACTGAAATCGGTTTGCGACGCAATGTTGCCCGCAACGTCTTCAACGGTTGCCCCTTCTTGAACCAACACTTTCCCTCGTTGACTCTGGATAGGTTCACTGGAACCACCCTGTTGTAGCTGCTTAGCAACCTGCTTTAACGTCATCGAAGCCGTTAATTGGTAGTAGCCCGCCCGAAAGTTAGCGTAGTCGTGGGATTTAACAAAATAGTTGAAGACCGTTCCACTCTTAACGATCTTCTTATCCTGTAAAATCGAGCCGATTTTAGTGTTGGAAGCCCCCATTGGAATGTTGACCTGCACCACCTCAGTACTCTTAGGATTCAAGGGCTTTAACGCTGATTGAAAATACTGGTAAAACCCGATGCCCATCGTAATCAGTAAAATGACTAAAATTGTGAGCACACCAGCAATAATTTTATGCCCAGTCGTCATCTTTTTCTTCTTAACCGGCGGCGTTACCGGCGGTTGTGTGTTGTTATCCAAAATGTATCCCCCGTTCCTGTCATTCAATTCTGCTACATTATACTTGATTCCTCAGTATCCTGCAGTAAAAATTCTGGAACTTCAACAAAATATAACCATCAAAGGGCTGACGCTAAACTTATAAAAATTCAGCGCCAGCCCTTTAACGTATTAAATTGGATTCAACCGATGTCGTTTCAGTGCCAGTTATGGCAATTGATTAACGAACTTCAGCGTTTAATTCCGTCTGTAACGTCGTTTCAACCTTGTTGAAGGCTTGGTTGACTTCATCATCCGTCAACGTTGCCGTTGGGTTTTGATAAGTTAACGTGTACGCCATTGATTGCTTGTCAGCTGGTACGTTCTTGCCGGCGTAAACGTCAAACAAGTTAACTGACTTCAGGTAAGCGCCACCCTTTTTGTTGATTAGCGCTAAAATTTCAGCATTCGTGACCGTCTTATCGACTAAGAGTGCAATATCACGCGTTACCGCTGGGTATTTGGAAATTGGTTCGTACTGGTTTGCTTGCTTTGGCATGTCGATCAAAGCATCCAAGTTCAGTTCAAACACGTAGGTTTCGTTGATCTTGTAGCTTTCGGCTACTGATGGGTGAACTTGCCCAATAAAGCCAACGTAGTGCCCGTGAATTGCAATATCGGCCGTCCGTCCTGGGTGCAGTTCTGGATAACGATCAGTTGCCGTAAAGGTGATATCACCTTCGATAGCTAGGTTTTGAAGGTAACGTTCAACGATCCCCTTCAATTGGTAAAAATCAACACTGTTGGCCTTGGCATTCCGCAGGTTATCAACGACCAATTGGCCACTAATAGCACCGGCGATATGTTCTTCTTCGTCTGGACGCACTTGATCAGCATCAGCCTTGTAGAAGACCCGACCTTGTTCGTAAAGGGCAACGTCAGCCACGTGACGGGCGTTATTGTACGCCACGTCATCAAGTAAACCACTGACTAAGTTCATGCGCGTGGTCGTGTGATCGGCTGTCATTGGCCAACTTAACTTGGTTGGTTCACTTGGGTGCATCAGGAATTGACCAGCTTTTTCCTCAGTCGTCAAGGCGTAAGAAATAGCTTGGTTTAGGCCGAAACCTTCCATCAACCGGCGTGATTCACGAATCAGGTGTTGCTTTTCAGTCAACACACCAAGCGTGGTTGGCCCAGTTGGTAACGTTGCTGGTAAGTTATCGTAACCGTAGATCCGGGCAACTTCTTCCAATAAGTCGGCCTCGATATGAATATCCCAGCGACGAGGTGGCACCGTGACGGTGAAGGTTTCATCAGCAACTGTGACACCAAACCCTAATTGTTTAAAAATGGCAGTGACGTCAGCTTCAGTCAGATCCGTTCCGAGCACGTGATTGATGCGCTTCAAGGAGACGCTCACCACTTCATCCTTCACATCGTAATCTGAGCCTGAAACGATGCCGGCAAGCACATCACCAGAAGCAAGTTCAGCAATCAACTGAGCAGCTGCATCTAAGGCTTCAGCAACGCCACCGCGGTTGACGCCACGTTCAAAGTGTTGTGCGGCACTGGTGTGCAAGTTATGCCGTTGAGCAGTCTTTCGAATCAAGGTTGGTTCAAAAACCGCTGATTCAATGGCAACCGTTGTCGTGTGGGTTTCAATCTCAGAATTAAACCCACCCATGACACCGGCAAGGCCGATTGGTTTTTCAGTATCCGCAATCACGATGTCTTTAGGATCTAAGTCGTGTTCTTCTTCGTCAAGCGTTGTTAACTTCTCGCCAGGACGAGCAAACCGCGCTTCAACGGTTTGGTCAGCAATCGTGCCGAAGTCAAAGGCGTGTAATGGTTGGCCGTATTTTAGCAAAATATAGTTGGTAACATCCACCACGTTGTTGATTGGCCGAACGCCGGCGTTCCACAACTTAATTTGTAACCAACGTGGGCTTGGTTGAACGGTGACGTTTTCAACGAGGCGCATCTTGTAAATTGGTGCCACGCTATCGTCGACCTTCAACGTAACCTTGTCAGCAGCTTGAGTGGTGCCTTCAGTCACGTTAGGATGCGTTAACTTAGGTGTTTGTGCGTAAATGGCCCCGAGGTCATTCGCAACCCCGTAGACACTCAACATGTCACCACGGTTAGGCGTCACATCAACGTCGATCAAGTAATCATCCATCCCAAGGTATGGGAAAACGGGTTCGCCAACTTTGGCGTCATCTTCAAGGAAGTAAATCCCATCGGCCCATTCCTTTGGCACAACGTCTTTTTCAAAACCAATTTCATCTAAGGCACAGATCATCCCGTTTGAAACAACACCGCGCATCTTAGAACGCTTGATTTTGACGTTACCGCCGATTCGTGACCCAGGTAAGGCAACGATTACCTTCCGACCAGTTTCAACGTTAGGGGCGCCACAAACGATCTGAGATAACTCATCTTCACCGATATTCACTTGGCAAACGTTCAAATGATCTGAGTCTGGATGGGGTTCCATCGAGACGATTTCACCCACAACGATTTTTTTCAAGCCTTCACTAGGTTGGGTCACTGAGTCAACTTCAACGGAAGCCCGTTCGATTTTTTCAGCTAGGTCCTTTGGTGAGACTTTAATATCTAAATATTCTTGTAACCAACTGTAAGAAATTTTCATGGTCGCTGATTATCCTTTCTTCGCAAATTGGGTGAGGAACCGAACGTCGTTTAAGTAGAAGTTCCGGATATCGTCCACCCCGTATTTCAACATCGCAAACCGATCAGGACCAAGGCCAAAGGCAAAGCCGCCGTAAACGTCAGGATCAACGCCGGCCATCCGAAGCACGTTTGGATGCACCATCCCTGAACCGAGTACTTCGATCCAGCCAGTGTGCTTGCAGACCGCACAACCCTTACCATCACAGTTAAAGCAAGTAATATCAGCTTCAACTGATGGTTCCGTAAATGGGAAGTAACTTGGTCGTAAGCGAATATCAAATCGATCGCCGAATAATTCGTGGGCAACTAATTGCAACGTTCCCTTTAAATCAGCCATAGTAATGTGCTTGTCGATCACGATGCCTTCGACTTGGTGGAATTGGTGTGAGTGGGTTGGATCATCCGTATCACGACGGTAAACGACCCCTGGTGAGATCATCTTCAATGGGCCCTGACTAAAGTCATGCTTTTCCATTGCCCGTGCTTGCATGGGTGAGGTTTGCGTCCGCATCAAAATTTCTTTTGTGATGTAGAACGTATCTTGCATGTCACGCGCTGGGTGATCTTTTGGTAAGTTCATCATTTCAAAGTTGTACTTATCTTCTTCAACTTCTGGACCGGAGAGGACTTGGTAGCCCATTCCCATAAACAGGTCCTCGATTTGATCAACGATTTGTTGGATCACGTGAGGTTGGCCCTGTGCGACTGGGGTCCCTGGTAAGGTCACGTCAATTTTTTCTTCTTGCAGTTTCCGGTTTAACACGGCCTGCTTGAGTTCATCTCGCTTGGATTCAATAGCATCCTTGAGTTCATCACGAACCTTATTAGCAAACTGACCAAATTGTGGCCGTTCTTCAGCGGGGAGATCTTTCATACTCCGCAGCGCCTGCGTAATTGGTCCTTTCTTCCCTAATAATTCAACACGTAAGGCGTCTAAGTTCTTTAAATCGCCAACATCGTGGATGCTTTGTTTTCTTTCTTGCCGGATTTTTTCCAGCTGATCCTTTAGTGTCATGACTGACCCTCCTTAATCGAATAAAAAAACTCCGCCCCAAATAAAGGGACGAAGCTTTCGCGGTACCACCCTTGTTTACTTAAATTAAGTACACTCGGTAATTGGATAACGGTAGATTAACCGGTAGATTATTTGGTCATCGCGCTGATGGCCGCCCAATCCCTGCTCAGAAAGTGAATTCATTCGAACCCAAACCGGGGAATCTCATCGACCATCCCCGTCGCTGTGAGTGACTTCGAGTTACTACTCTTTCTTCGTTGCATTTTGTTCAATTCGCACGCATATTAGTTTACAGCGGTTGGTGGCATTGGTCAACCTTAGAATCGGTTGCTTGGTCACACCATTTTTCAGACCAGCTGTGTACAGAACACATCACATCAGCTAGATCCCGGCCCTTTTCAGTCAAGGCATACTCGATCAACGCTGAATCTTCAAACGTTCGGCGTTCAACGATTTCGCTTGCTTCAAGTTCCTTTAAGCGTTCAACTAAAACCCGGTCTGAACACTTGGTGACTTGATGGGCGATATCTTTAAAGCGTTGTGGCCCTAAGTTCAACAAAACGTCGATAATCAGGCCGTTCCACTTCTTACCTAAAATTGAAAACGTCCATTCAAACTTTGGGCATAACTCAAAGTTGACGGCGTTTGTTTGCTTATCGATTACTTGATCCATCTCTTTACCTCCAACGTCCCCCGAAAAAACGATCACTTTTCAATTTGATTTAATACTCGGCTCAATTGTTTCCGTCGCCAAGTTGCGAACCGCTGTTGTAGCGGCATGAAAAAGTCGGTCACTGCTTGAACATCGTCCACTAAACCAACAATTAAACTCTCCCGGTACTTAGGGATTGCCGCAGTTGCACCCCACATATGTTTTAAAATGATATCCTTTTCCATTGGGCTAAGTTCCGTTAGCTTCTCGGCGTTACGAAGCGCCACTCGTGGATGGATAAAGGCGTGTGAGCCAAGGTTAAACTTGGTCGTCCGCCAATCATAGTAAAACAAGTCGTGCAATAACCCCGCCCGAGCAGTTGCCCGTACGTTCAAGCCGTACTTCTTAGCAATCAAATAACTTTCATAAGAAACCGCAATCGAGTGGTCCAAACGGGTGGAGTGGTGGTGTTGGGTATAATCAGCCAACTTCTGCACTTCAGGCGTTGCTAGTAAATCACTCACCAAGGCAACGTACTCTGAATCTTGGCGCCAGTTATTGTTCTTCATAGAATGCTTCCTTTACTTAAAGTAAGTTCACTTGGCTACACTATAGCGGATTGTCGTCTAAAATTCAAGCGTGAGGCTCTCCAAATCGCCGACTTTCGGTAATCTTAAGGTTCACCCTAATAAGTGCGCCAGACTAACCGGTTGTCTATAGGTCATGGTTTAACTGGAACATCAAAACGCCAGCCGCAACTGCAACGTTAAGTGATTCGGCGTCCCCTTTGATTGGGATGTACAAATTAGTCGTGGTGGCCGCCATTAAGTCGGCTGACATCCCCTGACCTTCATTGCCCATAATCAACCCAAAATCGGCCTGATTGGTGACGGTTTGGTAGTCCTTGGCCTGTTCATCAAGTGCCGAGCCGTAAACTGGCATCTGACGGTCTTTTAACGTTGTAACCCATTCAGTTAAATCACCTTCAGTTAATTGGACGTGGAACTGACTACCCTGCATCGACCGGATCACTTTTGGTGTGTAACGACTAGCCGTTCCCTTACCAAAAACAACGCCCTTAAAACCGGCTGCATCCGCCGTCCGAACCATCGTGCCAATGTTACCAGGATCTTGAATTCGATCTAATAACAGCCAAGCCCCGCTCACCGTATCTGGGGTGACGTGGTTAGCCGGTAAAATATCGATCACCGCAAAGATGCCCTGAGGCGTTACTGTATCTGATAATTTTTTAGCGATTTCATCATTGATCTCAAACTGTTCAACGTTATTAGGAAAATCAGCTTGATGTTGTTCAAGTTGGGCTGCCGTTGCCGCAATTTGGACGACTGGTTGGCCTGCCGTAATGGCATCACCAACGATGTGCCAGCCTTCAACGAGGTATTGGTGGAATTTTTGATGACCCTTTTTAGTGGTTAAATGTTGCCATTTTTTAACCTTTGCATTTTGAATCGACGTAATTGTTTCAATCATATGTGGTGTCGTCCTTCCGAATTCTGTAGAATACTATTATATAGTAACACGCTTTGGAGGTGAGCATATCAAATCAGTTGTAATTTTAGTGACCGGGCGGGTTCAAGGCGTCGGTTTTCGTTGGGCGACTGCTCGAGTTGCTGCCCGTTATCACGTGACGGGCTGGGTTAAAAACAATCCCGATGGCAGTGTCACCATTCGCGCCCAGGCCGACCAGCAACCCATCCTCGACCAATTCATCGCGGCGATTAAGCGGTCCCCAACCCCATACGGCCATGTAACGGAGCTGAAAGTCCAACCGCAACCGGTTGAGTCATTTAAGAAATTTCGCATTACCGATTGAAATACCCGCTCATATCAAGTAATATTTATCCTGTTGTTATCTTTAGTGTTCGGCTTAAACGTTACCCCGAGCCTATTGAACTTACTTATTTAGAAGGGGATTGACTGGAACTCAAATGAAATCAAAAAGAAAATTACAGTTAGGTCTGGCACTCCCAGCCCTACTCCTGTTGCTCAGTGGCTGTGTCCGCCGTACGAAGAGTGGTAAACCCTACGGCATGGTTTACGACTACCTCGCCGTTCCTGGTCAACACGTCATGGAATGGTTGGCACACCTGTTAAATCACTCCTATGGCTGGGCCATCATCGTGGTCACGGTGGTCGTTCGGATGGTACTGTTGCCACTCATGGTCAAGCAGCTCCGAAGCTCAACCGTGCAACAAGAAAAGATGTCGGCCATTCGCCCACACATGTTAAAAATTCAAAAACGGCAAAAAGAAGCAGCAACCCAAGAAGAACAGGCTGCCGCTGGTCAACAAATGATGCAGTTATATAAAGATAACGGTATCAGCATGACTGGTGGGATCGGTTGTTTACCATTACTGATCCAAATGCCAATTTTCGCCGCCCTTTACGCCGCCATTCAGTATTCACCAGAATTATCCTCAAGTTCCTTTATGGGGATTCCGTTGGGGAAACCGTCAATTCTTTTGGCGATCCTCTCCTTCGTGGTTTACCTGCTTCAAGGCTACCTTTCAATGATTGGGATGCCACCAGAACAAAAGAAGCAAATGCGGATCACCTTGGTCATCAGTCCAGTGTTCATCTTATTCATCACGATGCGCGCCCCAGCTGGTTTAGGTCTTTACTTCTTCATCGGTGGGATCTTCGCCTGCATCCAAACGCTGATCATTAACTTGTACCGGCCACGGATTCGTCGCGAAATCGAAGCTGAAATGAAGAAAAATCCGCCAAAGATCGTCGAAGAAGCCCCAGTTGCTGAACCAGCGACTGCTACTACTACTGACGATGCAGCGGCAACAACGGCTTCACAACCCAGTCAAGCTTCAACGACTAATACAACTAATCGGAATCGAAATCGGAATGCTGGTAAACAACAGCACCACCCACATAACGATTAAGCTTATTCACAACTCATAAAAAACGGGACTTACGATTGCGGCCTTCTTCGGTCGTAATCGTAAGTCCCGTTTTTTATGCTTGCTGTCTGGTAATTAAATTTTGCCCGATGCCTAACGCATATAAAATCATTGCGCCCCATGGTAACCATTGAATCAAAAAGGTACCAATCGTGGTCACGATTGATGTTACTGACGTCACCGTTGCGGAGGCATTTTGTAACATTGCGACACTCATCAACATGGTGAACAGGGCAACGAGAACTGCCCAACGTTTTAGTTTTTGGCCACCGCGCCGGTGATGGGTCAGTCCCTTTACGAGCCCACCCAACACGCAAGCAACCCCGATGCCTAATGCGCCTAGTCCAAGCACGTAGAAATAACCATTCAGCCCTAAATTCGTCGTTTCAAAAATTGAACTTGCTTGGCTACTAGTCACAAAGCCATGACGCCCAATTAGATAGATGATCAAACTCGGAATCACCAAGATGCTCCCAATGCGAAATTCACCGTTTGACATCAAATTTAATTTTGGTCGATGTGCCTGCTTTGTCGTTGCTTGAGGTTGTTCCTCGTGATCTGTGAAATGCGGTTGTTCGAGTTCAACGTCTGCTTCAGGACGCTCCGTAAACTGACTTCTAATTGATTCGGCTTCCCACGTATGTGGCCGATCCTGCTGAGTCGTCTGTTTGCCCCACCATTTAGTTCGTCCCGTCAATAACGGGAAACCATAGCATAAAATCAAATAAATGGCGAAAATCCACCACCGAAGGCCATTGAAGACCAACGATAACCCATACGCCACCAACAACCCCCACACGTTTTGTTCAAAAAATTCTCGAACCTGTTGTAGGTGTTCCCGGCTGGGTACCAAGCCACGCCGCCAATCGGCCCCTACCGACCGCTGACGCTGTGTTCGTGATGTCGTCTCCGAACTTGTCGCTTGCGCCTGACTTCGGGTCTGGCGACTCTGCGTTGTTTCAGTTTCAAGCGGTTCACCACACTGCGGACAGTACGGCAATGCTTCTTTAAGTTCATAACCACAATTCGGGCAAATCTCCCGTGTCATGCTTCGTCACTCCGATCTAATCAATAGGTCTTAATTCTGTAAGTCAAGCATACCCTATCTGAGTTAATTTGCCGTTATTTGGGGCTAAAATTAAGATAAACGCAAGTTACTGTCTGGCTACGTTTGTGTCCAGCGTAAGTGTGCGGAGCGAGGCGGTTAGAAGGTGGAGTGTAAGCATGACCCAGCGAAGCTACCGGGTTCGGGTAGGTTGGCTGGGTCATGCTTACATGCAACCTTCTGCCTCGCGCAGCACTATTCGGCGCGGTGGCCAGAAAGCACGTGGTTGACAAGTTTCTATAACTTCAGAAGCCCCGGAAATAACAGTTTAAGTGGCGCCGAATTTTGTAGCCTGAGAGCGCCGGTTTTCATGCGGCTTTGGCGAGCGAAGCTGTGACAAACAGCCAACACCCAAATCACACTCAACACTTACGCCGGACACAAACGTAAGCAAAAAAGCTGAGCCAACAAACAACGTCAGCTCAACTCCAATAATCTAGTTATTCATCATCATGATGCTCTGTATCAGAAGCCCGGTAAACACCAGGAATATCGGTTGATTCAGAAGATTCAGTCGACGCAGTTGGATTCGCACCTAAGTTGGTAACTGGTGCTTCAGCAACGCTTCGTTCTTCTTCGTCCTCTTCTTTAGCATGATCCAGTTGAATCTTTTCGGTTTCAGAAATCAGTGGCAGTTCAATTTGGAAAATCGAACCTGCTCCAACGGCACTTTCAATGCCAATCGTGCCCTTGTAGGCTTCAATCAACCGCTTCGCAATCGATAAACCTAAACCGTTACCGCCCTTATTCCGACTCCGCGCTTTATCGACCCGGTAGAATCGATTGAAGACCCGGTCCATATTTTCTTGAGAAATCCCTTCACCGAAATCTTGAACGGCAACCTGTACTGCTCGGCCACTTTCAGAAAGTGAAACGTGAATTTCGTGCCGGTTCACCGAGTATTTAACGGCGTTATCCAGCAAGATAATCAACACTTGCTCAAGGTGGTTCCGGTAAATTTGTGAGTAGGCATGCCGTTTGACGTCATCATCCAAGATAAACGTGAAATCTGGATGGATCATCTTGAAGTCGTTAAAGACTTGGTTAACCACTTCTTTGACGTCCGAGGTTTCATGATTCATCGTAATTTCAGCTTGTTCAGCCCGGGTGAGGTCTAACATTTCGGTGACCAAACTCTGCATCCGCTTAGTTTCTTGCATCGAAGCGTTCAGAGATTCATTCAAAATCTCCGGATCATCCTTCCCCCAACGCTGGAGCATCTCAATATGACCCTGAATCACCGCAACTGGTGTCCGCAATTCATGAGAAACGTCCCCAACAAATTGCTGTTGCTGATCAATATAGCGTTGCATTTGATCCAGCATATCGTTGAATAAGTTGCTTAAATCCGATAGCTCATCGCCGTGAGTCGACGCCGGTACCCGTTCATGAGATTGAGGATCTGAGCGCACCGCCAACATCGTTTGGTTCAACGCGGTGATTGGCCGCAACAGGTACGCTGCCAATACATAGCTAAAGACGGAAGCTGCAAATACCGCTGATACCAGCAGGACTAACAAGATCAAAATAAACCGTTGTCGTGCTGCCTTATACTCGCCCATGGAATTCGTCACTTGCACGTAACCCAAAAGTTCATGCGTTTTGCTTGAATAAACCGGCGCTTGACTCACCAAGCCGTTAAACCCGCTCGTTTTAACTAACTTCATGCGGCGCGTCTTGGATAGCTTCTCATTCTTGAGTTGATTTTCACGTGATGTAAAAATTTCTTGTTTTTTGGCATCAAATACCGTCACACCGGTACTATCTCGAGAAAGATCCGTAATCACGGTATTTTGATAAATATTCGTGCTCTCCTGAATCGACCCACTCGGCTCATTCAATGTTGGTTGTAATGCTGTCCCAACCGCGCTAGTCGTGAAATGGCCTTGTAGGTTATCTACCCGACTTAAAACCGTGTCAACCGTACTGTTTACATGCGATTTTTCTTGTTGAAGCAAGACCCCCGAAAGGCCCTTGAACAACAGCAAGGAAAAGACTGAGAAAATGATAAAGACGCCGACAGCTGTGCCGAGCGCCCATTTCCACTTTACTGATAATCGACGCTTTTTAGCCGTTGGAGCCTGAATTGGTGTCTCGCTCATGAACGCATCACGTACCCAGTACCACGAACGGTTTGGATGTAGCTCTTTTCACCCGCCCGGTCAATCTTGTTTCGGAGGTAACGCACGTAAACGTCAACCACGTTCGTTTCAACTTCGGATTCGTAACCCCAAACCTTGTTTAATAAGACGTCACGCGCCAAAACAACGTTCACGTTTTCCATCAACGTTAACAGTAATTCGTATTCGCGCTTCGTCAAGTTGATCACTTCATCGCCACGACGAACGACCCGGTTTTCCTTTTCAATCGTCAAGTCCTTGTAAGTGACCGTGGTCTGCTTAAAGTCCTTTTGTTCACTTTCGATATGGATCCGCCGCAACAGTGCCCGAACTCGTGCCAATAATTCTTCAATCGCAAATGGCTTAACGATGTAATCATCAGCACCATGATCAAACCCAGAAACTCGGTCGATCACTGAATCCCGTGCAGTCATCATGATAATTGGGGTGCTCTTGACTTCGCGAATTCGACGAGCAACATCGATCCCGTTCAATTCTGGCAACATTAAATCAAGCAAAATAACATCAAAGTCTTCAGCCAATGCGGCATCTAACCCTGTCCGACCGTTAAATTGAACTTCAGTCTCGTAACCTTCATGCTTTAATTCCAATTCAACAAACCGTGCTAAGTTCTTTTCATCTTCAATAATTAAAATTCGACTCATTTTAAACGAACTCCTCATAACCAAATTTTTTTACGTTTTAATGTGAAACGCCGACAGTAGTTAAACCAGTGCTAATTACTGCTCAATTTATGACCCGATTTAGCATCGTGACCGTTAACCGAATCGTCTCATCAAGCTACACGATTCTATTAATAGCCACTTGTCTAAATTCTAATCTCGACTGACCGTAAAAAACAGCGATTTCTTAGACTCTCATATAGAGAGAATACGTCTAATTGCAATTCTCATAATACCATATTAACGGGCTTTACCACAACGATGATGTGAGCTGAATTCTCATTTTTTAACGGTTTTACGCTGAGACGTTTAATTTAATCCATAATCACCAGTTTTTTAATTTGAAAATAATCATTACTCTTTCTTAATAGGATAAATTTTTGAAAAGAATTATGATTGCTCAAAAAATCACTTGAACTTTTGGAAAACCTGTGTTTAAATAACATTGTGAAATCATAAACGAGAAAGAGGTTATTTTAATTATGAAAGCAGCAGTTGTACGTGATTCAGTAGATGGCTACGTTGATATCAAAGATGTTACCCTTCGTCCAATTCACCACGGTGAGGCCTTAGTTGACGTTGAGTATTGTGGATTATGTCACACAGATTTGCACGTTGCCGCTGGCGACTTCGGCGCTGTACCTGGCCGGATCATCGGTCACGAAGGTGTCGGAATCGTTTCACAAGTTGCCGATGACGTTGAAAACTTAAAAGTTGGCGACCGGGTCTCAATCGCTTGGTTCTTCAAGGGCTGTGGTCACTGTGAATACTGTTTAACGGGTAACGAAACCCTTTGTCGTAACGTCCAAAACGCCGGCTTTACTGTTGATGGTGCCATGGCACAACAAGTTATCGTTGATGCTAACTACGCCGTTAAGGTTCCTGAAGGCCTTGATCCAGTCGAAGCAACGTCATTAACCTGTGCCGGTGTTACCATGTACAAAGCTTTAAAAGTTGGTCAAACTAAGCCTGGTCAATGGGTTGAAGTTGTTGGTGCCGGTGGTTTAGGTAACTTGGCTATCCAATATGCTAAGCACGTCTTTGGTGCTCACGTTGTTGCCGTTGATGGGAACGAAGATAAGTTAAAGGCTGCCAAGGATAATGGCGCTGATATTTTAATCAACCGTCACACGCAAGACGTTGCTGAAGAAATCCAAAAGCAAGTTGGTGGGGTCCACAACGCGCAAGTTACTGCCGTTAACAAGTCTGCCTTTACCCAATCAGTTAACGCCTTACGTCCAGATGGCCGTTTGGTTGCCGTTGCTCTTCCTCAAGGCGATATGGAATTAAACATCGCCAAGACGGTGCTTGATGGGATCCAAGTTGCCGGTTCACTTGTTGGGACTCGTCAAGACCTTGCCGAAACCTTCCAATTTGGTGCCGAAGGTAAGGTTCACCCTATCGTCCAAACTCGTCGCTTAAGCGAAATCAACGACATCATTGATGAAATGAAGGCTGGCCAAATCGTCGGCCGGATGGTTATCGATTTCACTAAGGAATAAATTTAAACTTCGGATAAAATCGATTTAAGTCGTAGTTCTCATTCTGGGAATTACGGCTTTTTTGGTTTCTATTTTAGTCCTATTCAAAGTGCCCTCAACCGATAGTTGCACTTTAAATTTTAAATGTGCTATAGTTAAAGCATTACATAAGAAAAGAGGCTTAACAATGGCTGAATACACGGTTACGCTCAGCGAAGCTGACTTAAACATGATCAAGGACTGTCACTCAAAGAACCCTTCAATCATGAAATCACTTGAAAACGCTAAGAAGAACGCCTAACCCCTCTTCTTACCGGATCAAAGTAAACGTCCCTAACCACGGTTATGTACTGGTTAGGGACGTTTTTTGGCTACTCACTGCACGTTATATTATCGCACTGCACGCTGTCACTTGTGTCCAGCGTAAGTGTTGGGTGCGATTTGGGTGCGATTTGGGTGCGATTTGGGTGTTGGCTGTTTGTCGACGCTTCGCTCGCCAAAGCCGCATTGAAAAGTGCTCGTTCAGGCTACAGAATTCGGCGCCACTTAAACTGTCATTTCCAGGGTTCCTGAAGTTATAGAAACTTGCCAACCACGCGCTTTCTGGCCACCACGCCGAATAGTGCTGCGCGAGACTGAGAGCTGCATGTAAGTGCACTTCGATAAAACCGCCAGACCCGGGCGCTTTCACCGAAGTACCCTTACACTACGCTCTCAACCCGTCTCGCTCCGCACACTATCGCTGGACACAAGCGACAACAGCTATCAATAAAAGCTATTAACATACAATATAGAACAATTTCTGATTTCTAGGTAATCAGCCAACTTCAAAAATTTATAATCCTTTAGACAACAAAATAGACAACAAAAAAACACCCAGAGACCGCGGTTCTCATGGGTGTTTTTTCAGTTGAACTAGTTGTTAGTCTTAACAACTTGACGGCCGTCGTAGAAGCCGCAGCTAGGGCAAACAACGTGTGATTGACGTAATTCACCGCAGTTTGGGCAAGCGCTCAAGTTAGGCACTTGCAACTTAATGTTTGCTCGACGCATCCGTTTCTTCGTCTTCGAAGTTTTACGTGCTGGTACTGCCAAAACAAACACCTCCTTTGAAATTTAATAATTTATCCACTAGTGAAAAATTTTTAAGTCTTACGCGATTTTAGTCCTTCTTTGAGTCATCTGAATCAAAGAAATTCTTCAACTTTGCAAGACGTGGATCAACAGTTTGAGTGGTCTCCGCTTCGGGATCCGCTTCACCTTCGATTGAAACCGTCCAGCCTTGGCCTTCTGGCAACACGCCGGTTGCTTCTTCCTCTGGCGTCAACACTTGCATTGGAATCTGCAATAACAGGTTATCTGCAATTGCTTTATCCACATCGATCACATCATCAGTAACGACCATGACCACGTCGGTCTTCTCATACCGGTTTAACCCTGCCTGACTGGCAATGTAAAACTCGGTGATGTCAAACTCAACAGGTAAGGTAACGGGTGCCAAGGACCGCGTCGATGGCACTGTCAGGGTTGCCTTAACGTGTGCAACTAGCATCACATCTCCGCCAGTTTCAACACTTGCAAGCCCACTGATGTGAACCGGGGTTACGTCAAGCACTTCGTCCGGATAACGGTCCATTAAGGCCGCCTTTAAATCCAGAACGTCGTCGAATTTCAACGGTTCATGTCGATAGTCTTTTTGTAACTCGGATAACGACAATTTCAATTCAAATATCCTCCTAACGCAACTTTATTATTATACCGATACTATTTTAGCTTGTCAAGGTAATTTGCTTGATAGTCTTTTATAGATTTAACAAACTACCCTAACGATTAATTTTCAAGTCGAATCGGGTGTTGCAACTGATCTTGATTGATGCCAGTCACCAGTTGCCGTAACTCACCGGCCTGCCCATCAAGCGCGTAGGGTCCTGTTAACCAATCATCCGTCACCCGGGTGATCAACGGTACCGGTGCCGTTTTTTTAACTTGGTTCAAATGACGTTGGCCGCGCTGGTTAAAGCCTAAAACTCGGATATAGCGTAACGTGGTCGGCAACTGGTCTTGAGTCACCTGCATTAACACGTAGACACAGAGACGTTGCAGCCGAGCGTAAGTAAATCGCTTTGTTTTCGCTAACCGCAAAAAATCAGCGAAGCTCGTCGCCTGCATCGCCGACCGCTTCAATCGGTACTCAATGCCTTCGCTCATCTGGTACAATCGTTGTAACTGTTCAATTGGTTGACTCACGAGTTGATATCGCAAGTACGGCCAATAAGTATCCCACGAGAGCAACGTCTCAGCCTGTAACGCTTGATACGTTGTTGGCGGTACAATGCGCTCAACCGTTGACCATTGTCCATTCGCAATTGCTGCTCGAATAGCTGCGCCACTCGCAATGCGCGCGTCATCCGCCACGGTTTCTGCTTGGTGATCACTCGTCTGGCGTTGAATCGGCAACATCGTCATGGGTTGCGCCAATTGCTGGTTCGCCACAACGTAGGTAAACCCCAAGATATCATTTGAAGCCCTTAAATTGAGCCCTGTTTGCTCTTGTAAGTAATCATTGAACAGCGTTGGGTAAGTTTCATCAAACTGCTTAAAATGGCTTTTTTCAGCAATCGGTTGGTGCGCAGCCAACTTGGCAAAATCCAGCTCAGGATGTTCCGCACCAAATGCCAAGGTTTCACACCCTAACGCTGCCAAAATTTGGACCGCTCCAGCGGCGAATAAGTGTGCGGGTTGCACCGCAAACTGAAACGGTAATTCAACCACTAGGTCAACACCAGCCGCTAACGCCAGCTTGGCGCGCTGCCACTTATCCAATAGCGCTGGTTCCCCACGTTGCATCCAATTACCGCTCATGACAACGATCGTCAAATCTGCCCTACTTTTCGCTTGCGCAGCCCGCAATTGATAGGCGTGACCGTTATGAAACGGATTATACTCTGCAATAATCCCTAGTGTTGATTGCGCCATGTTACCGGGCTCCTTTTTCACACACGAAGAACCACCGGGTCGTGGTTTCAGTCACTGGTTGTCGGCCAAAATCAGCTGTAACCTGAACGGCTGAAAACCCTGCTTGCTGTAATAGTCGCTTGTAAGTCGCCAGTGAGTAGGTGCGCTCATGGTGCAACTCAGCAACCTCATCGTAAGCCTGCTTAGCCTCATTATACGTGAAGAACGTCAGGTCATGATCAACTGAATGGGGATCTTCTCCTGCCTCACTCGACCATAAGAACGCCTGGTCTTCATCCCGGTAATTAAACATGTACCCTGGATAAACAACGTCCGTTTGGTACGGACTGATCACGTCAAACATAAACTGGCCAGTTGGTGCCAAATGCGCCGCAACCTGCTTAAACGCCTGTAAAAGCGCCGTTTCATCCGGTAAATAACAGAATGAATCCGCGAAACAGGTCACCGTTTGATAAGTGGCTAATTCGCTGAGATCGAGCATGTCACCTTGAATTAAGGGTAACTCAACGTTTGCTTCTTGCGCGTGTTGGTCCGCTAAGCTCAGCATTTCATCTGATAAATCAAACCCAGTGACGTTGTAACCGGCCTTTGCTAACATGACAGCTAACCGCCCCGTCCCACACGCCAATTCTAAGATTGGGGCTTGTGGCGTTGCTAACTCACGTTGAACAAATCCAAGCCAGTCATCGTATAGGTCCGGATCAAATAGCGCATCGTAAAGTTTGGCAAAGGTCTGATAAATCATGCTTCGACCCAGTCAGTTAAGTCAACGAGTGGTGCATCTGACCATAATTTTTCTAGGTTGTAATGGCTACGTTCCTCAGTTTGGAACACGTGAACCATGACGTCGCCTAAATCGATCAGTACCCAACGGGCTGCATCACGGCCTTCGATCCGCTTAACAGTGATACCAGCATTTTCGGCTGCTTCTTGAACACTATCGGTAATCGCTTGAACTTGACGACCAGACGTTGCATCAGTAATCAAAAAGTAGTCAGTAATTAAACTAACCCCTTGCATATCTAACGCCATCAAGTTTTCGGCGCGTTTATCTGAAGCCGCTTTAACGGCAATTTCTAAAATTTGTTTGCTATCCATGTGGACACTCCTTAATTAATCTAATTGACTTTGTGGCACCCAAGCGTTGTATGTTGCCAGCGTCTTAGGGTAAACCGGTTGATTGTTGGCAATCAGGTAGGCCAAGGTATGCTTCGTTTGATAAGCCACCGCTAAGGCTAGATCCTGATCCGTCAATAAACGGGCTTGTTCAACACCGTCAAAATCCCGACTCGGTTCAATATAGTCTGCCATGTAAATAATCTGCGCCAACGGGGTCATAAACCGGTTTCCGGTTGTATGATACCGAACAGCATCTAAAATTTCCTCATCGTAAATGTGAAGTTCGGCTTTAATAAAGACGGGACCGACCACCCCATGCCAAATGGCGTTGTTCCAGTTCAATAGATCTGGATCTAATTGATTGGCCTTGATGGCGTCAATAAAATCTTGATCTGGCCGTTGCTTGGCGTAGTCGTGGACTAACCCCGCAATCGACGCTTTTTCCTGATCAACGCCATACTTGGCTGCCAGACGGACGGCCGTTGCTTCAACCCGTTGCACGTGCGCAAATCGCGCTGGCTTTAATTGGGTTTGAATCTTCGCCAGTAGTTCATCACGCGTCATTGTCGTAATTTGATCTGAATACCTCTGCTCATTAGTCACGGTATAATTGTCGCTCCTTAATGTATTTGGCAACCTGATCTGTTACAAAGTACTTAATGGACTGGCCATGTTTGACCCGGCTTCGGATCATGGTCGAACTGATATCGATCAGCGGCACATCGACCCAAAGTACCGGATACGGCGAATCCACCGGATAGTTTTCTCGGCGAACTCCGACGAACTGGACTAACTTGACCAGTTCATCAATGTGTTGCCATTTCGGCAGGTAGTTCACCATGTCGCCACCGATAATAAAGTAGTACTTGTTTTCGGGATGCTTTTGCGTTAATTCTAACATCGTATCGTAGGTATAACTCAACCCGCCGCGTTGAACCTCAGTCAACTCTAGACCAAAATTCTCGTTTGAGGCAATGCTATCCGCCACCATATTGACGCGATCATCGGCATCGATCGCCAACTTTCGGTCAACGTGTGGTGGTGTCGCATCGGGCATGAATAACACCCGATCTAATCCAAGCTGCGTCATCACTTGATCCGCAATGATTAAATGGCCAAGGTGAGGTGGATTAAAGGTGCCACCCAAGATGCCGATCTGCTTGTTGCTGACGCTCGCTGCAAGCTGCTCGACCACCTCAGTATTCGTACGTTCCAGTACTTTTACCATGCTGATTCTCTCCTTATTAGCGCGTTAAATTAAAGCTTCATGACGTTTAACGACACGTCTTGGTACTTTTCTTCGCTTGCTGGTTGGAATAACACCAACACACGACCAATCGTTTGAACAACTTGAATGTGGGTGTTGTCCTCAATGTAGGCCTGAACTTCAGGTACGGTCACTTCAGCTGCTTGTTGTAAGTTGATCTTAATGAGTTCCCGCTTTTGAAGTGCCCCATCCAGTTGTTCTAACCAAGCTTGGTTTAACCCGTTTTTACCAACTGAAAAAATGGGGTGTAAGTGGTGAGCTTGCGCCCGTAAATAACGTTTTTGTTTGCCCTTTAAATCCAAATTCATTCTCCTTTAATTACCTAAATCATTGCTTTACGCACGACAACGCCAACGCCAGCTGGTGCATAGCCCGCAACAACGGTGCCAGCTGGAACGGTGATCCAACCAAGGCCTTCAAACACCAAGTCACTCTTTTCAGTGATCTTGAATTCGTGACGGGTCAGTGGCGGTAAATCATTGTCTGCGCTGTTAGGTGGCGTCAATAAATCCCCCACGTGCTTATCATAGAACTGGTCCGCATTCGCTAACTTCGTTCGGTGGAGTGGTAAGTTGTTTTCAACAAAAATCGTGAAGCCATGCTTTGGCCCACTCACATAGTCAAACCGCGCAACCCCAGCTAAGAAAATCGTTTGTTGATCATTTAACTGGTAGACCTTTGGCTTGATTTGTTTTTGTGGCGCAACGATTTTGAGATCCTTACCCGTTAGGAAGTGCGCCATCTGTGATTGATGAATGATCCCGGGGGTATCCACTAAGACGTGATCATCACCCAACGGAATCTCAATTTTATCCAACGTCGTACCAGGGAAGCGAGAAGTGGTAATGACGTCTCGCGCACCCGTGTTTTGACGAATAATTTGGTTGATCAGCGTTGATTTACCAACGTTAGTGACCCCAACGATGTAGACGTCACGGTCGCCCCGGTATTTGTCTACCTTTTGCAAGAACTGATCCACTGAATGGTTAGTCTTGGCCGACAAGAGTGCGACATCAACTGGCCGAAGCCCCTGTTCATTTGCGCGTTGGCGTAACCAATCACGCAGTTTTGAGCGCTTGAGTGATTGTGGCAACAGATCTTCCTTATTGCCCACCAATAACACGGGGTTGTCACCAACGAACCGGTGAAGTCCCGGAATAATTGACCCATTGAAGTCAAAGATATCCACGACGTAAACAATCAGTGCGTTAGCATCCTGAATCTGCGTTAATAACCGTAAAAAGTCATCATCAGTCAGGCCAACGGGAACGATCTCGTTATAGTGGCGGAGTCGGAAACAGCGTTGGCAGTAAAGTTCGCCGCTAGCAAGCCCCTTTTCCAAAGCCGACTTAGGGGTATACCCTGGTGCCGTCTGGTCAGTGGTTTGAATCTGCGCCCCACAGCCGATACAAAATAGGTCTTCGCCGTCTACTTGTACTTCATTAGTTGTGTTGTCCATTAATTAATTCCTTTCGAAACTTGAGTTCTGGATGCCGGTGCTTTAATGCCCGCATCACAATTTTTTCCAATTGGCGGTTAAGCTTCGTGGTCCAAGCGTCGCTATCAATAATTGGCTTAACCAAAATGCTACGTACCCCACACCCGTTTGAAGCTGCCACATCGGTCATCAATTGATCACCAACCATCACCGCTTCCTCAGGTTGAACGTGATATTGTCGCAACGCCCGTTTCAGCCCAAATGGTAACGGCTTTAACGCTCGTGAAATATAAGGTAGTCCCAGTGGTGCAACGGCCTTTTTGATCCGCTTATGTGAATTATTAGAGACCACCACAAGCTGTATTTGTTCACGCGCTAAGGCCGTCATCCACTCTCGTAAAGCCTCAGTTCCGTACGGATTATTCCACGCAATGAGGGTGTTATCTAAATCCGTAAAGACGACTTTCACGCCAAGCGCTGTTAAGGTCTTAGGTGCAATATCGTAAGTTGCCCGAACCATCCAGGTTGGGGTAAATCGTGCTAGCATTGGCAAACTCCTTTATGCATTATCGGCTTCCATTATACGCAATTAAATCGGCTTTTCCTATTGAAAAGCGCTGTAACCGTCTAATCAGTTCGTCAAACTCAATTGCGATTAAACGACCTCTCTAAAACGACAGGCGTTTCTTGCCACCACCAATAACGCTTATTTTCATCTATCCATTATTGTAATTGTTTCCTATTATAGCTTATATCAGCTTCAACTGTGACCCTTAATCATCAAAAAAACGAGGTTGGAAATTATACTCTCCAGCCTCGTTTCAGGGTTAAAAATTATAAAGCCTTTTTAGCAGTTTCTGCTAATGCCTTGAATGCTTCGGCATCGTTAACAGCTAAGTCAGCTAACATCTTACGGTTAACTTCAACGTTAGCTTGCTTCAAGCCAAACATCATCTTGCTGTAGCTTAAGCCGTTCAAACGGGCTGCAGCGTTGATCCGTGCAATCCAAAGACGACGGAAGTTACGCTTGTTAGACTTCCGATCACGGTAAGCGTATTGGTAACCCTTCATAACTTGGTCCTTAGCAACCTTAAACAAACGGTGCTTTGAACCACGGTAACCCTTAGCTAATTTAAGAATCTTTTTGTGACGTGCGCGTGTAACTGTTCCACCTTTTACTCGTGGCATATTGAATTCCTCCTAATACTTACGGTCATCATCGTTTTAAAAACGATTAATCGTTTCTGGTTTTAAACTATCCGAATTACTTTTGTAGTAATTGACGGTAAGTTTTCTTAATCGTGTTTGATTCCATCATGGAAGTCCCACGTAATTGACGACGTTGCTTCTTGGTCTTACCGTGGAAACGGTGACTCGTGTAAGCATTCGCACTCTTGATGCCGCCCTTGGCAGAAACTTTAAAACGCTTGGCAGCAGCGCGGTTTGTCTTCATCTTTGGCATAATCGAAAATCCTCCTCAAATACTATACAACTAGTTTTCGTTTTTTGGTGCAAGCATCAAAAACATGCTACGACCGTCCATTTTTGGACGTTGTTCAACGGTTGCAACATCGCTTGTTTCTTCAGCCATCCGGTTCAAAACTTCGCGGCCGATTTCCTTATGGGTAATCGCGCGGCCCTTAAACCGAATTGAGACACGAACTTTTTCGCCCTTAGCCAAGAACTTCTTAGCGTTCTTAAGCTTCGTGTTGAAGTCATTCGTATCAATCGATGGACTTAAGCGAACTTCCTTCACGCTAACGACCTTTTGCTTCTTACGGGCTTCACGTTGCTTCTTTTGCATCTCGAACCGGTACTTCCCGTAATCCATGATCCGGGCAACTGGTGGCTTTGCCTTTGCGGCAACCAAAACAAGATCCAAGTTAGCATCTTCAGCCAATTGAAGCGCATCCCGCTTACTCTTAATGCCAAGTTGTTCGCCATCTGCAGCAATCAACCGAACCTCGCGAGCGCGTATTCCTTCGTTAACCATCATATCGTTTGCTATGGTCATTCACCTCCGAGTGAGTTTGAAAAATAATCAAACGTAAGTCCCACCTAAATAAAAAACGGGTGCTAACAGCGCACCCGTTAAATATCCGAACTAAAAAGTTCGGTTTATTTACGTATCAGCCCAGCAGCGTTAGCCACAAGGCGAGAAGCGGGTGCTTCTACTTACATTTATCAACTCAACTAGAATACCATGTATCCTAATCTCTGTCAACGGTTGTTACTTCAAAAGCTCACGAATAAGAATTATAGCCCATTCTCTCCCCGTTGTCGACCCTTTTTTAGAAAAAGCAAACAGTCACTATCAGAAATGATTATGCCAACGTTTGTGTCCAGCGTAAGCATCATTGATGTGAGTTTGTGAAATGTGATTTGTGTGAACTGACGATTCCGGCCAGCGACTAGGTTCCAGCTGTGGGGCCGGCCTGAGCCAAAGGACGGTCTCAGCCCTCAAATCGAAGCCTCGCCAAAAACCGTGCGAGTCTTCAATTTGTCCCCGATAATTGGCGGTTGTCGGAAGTTCGTCAACAACCACCAATTATCGCGACACAGCTTCCACCTAGTCGCTGACCGGAATCTCACATTGCGCAATTCGGCACTATCGTAGAACATCTCAAAACGCGTTGAACGGTAACGTCATCTTATCAAATCAACATAGACGTGACGGTCAACTGATGAAGCTCGGCATCACGCAACCGTTAGTTCATTGCGGTTACTGAACATTGACCACAATTGCTTCTGCAGTTGCCGAGTTATTGTCTAACGTTGCCGGTACACAGTTTCGTCAACTTCAATATGTGACGGTCAGCGGTTCTGGTTGACAACAGCGCACCATGTAGCGGGAGGCGGAGGCGCGCGAGGCTCAGCAGTGTCGGTATGACTTAGGCAGTCGTGCCCCGTGGGGTTCGGGGTGCGAGTGCCTTAGTCATACGCGGGTCCGGAGAGATCCGGCATGGAAGTGATTTTCTTCCATTCCTAGCTCGTAGGCCCGCTACTGCGTTCCAGCCTCGCATAGCGCCGGAGCCTCCCGCGGCATCCTTCACTATCAGAAAGCCAGAATTATTTCACAAACTGAAAATGCTTACGCTGGACACAAACGTACCCCAAAAAAAGCCAGTCACCTATTCAGCAACTGGCTTCTTACTATTATATACGATTAACGATATCGTTAATTAGTTGTTACTATAGTTAGCAATGTCCTTCAAAACAACATCTTCGAAAGCATCCGCACTCATAGTAGCACTGTCTTGTTCGCCGTATTTACGAACACTAACTGCTTTGTCGGCAACTTCTTGATCCCCAACAACTAACGTGTATGGGATCTTGTGAGTTTGCGCATCACGGATCAAGTAGTTCATCTTTTCGCCACGGTGATCAACATCGGCCCGAACGCCAGCCTTCAACAATTGCTTGCGAAGTTCATCAGCGTATGCGCCGTGCTTGTCATCGCTAACTGGGATGATCGTGACTTGCTTAGGTGCCAACCAAGTTGGGAAAGCGCCCTTGTAGATTTCAGTCAAGTAAGCGATGAACCGTTCCATCGTCCCAACGATCCCACGGTGAATCATAACTGGGCGGTGGTCTTGACCATCAGCACCCACGTAGCTCAAATCAAATTGATCTGGCAACATGAAGTCTAATTGAATAGTTGACATGGTTTCGTCGTTCCCAAGTGCCGTCTTCGTTTGGATATCCAACTTAGGACCGTAGAAGGCAGCTTCCCCTTCGGCTTCGTAGTAGTCCAAGCCAAGGTCATCCATGGCACCCTTCAACATGCTTTGGCTCCGGTTCCACATTTCATCATCATCGAAGTACTTTTCAGTGTTCTTAGGGTCACGGTATGATAACCGGAACGTGTAATCGTTGATGTTGAAGTCTTTGTAGACGTCCATGATCAATTGCAAGATCTTCTTGAATTCATCTTGAACTTGTTCCAAAGCCACGAAAGTGTGGCCATCGTTCAAGGTCATTTCACGAACCCGTTGTAACCCACTCAAGGCACCTGATTTTTCGTAACGGTGCATCATCCCAAGTTCAGCGATCCGTAATGGTAATTCACGGTATGACCGGATGTGGTGCTTGTAAACTTGAATATGGCTTGGGCAGTTCATTGGCCGTAATTCCAACATTTCACCGTCGCCCATGTCCATTGGTGGGAACATGTCTTCACGGTAGTGTTGCCAGTGACCTGAAGTCTTGTAAAGGTCGAGGTTAGCTAAAACTGGCGTGTAAACGTGTTCGTAGCCGTCACCCAATTCCTTGTCGATGATGTAACGTTCGATCGTCCGACGAATGGTAGCACCGTTTGGCATCCAGTATGGCAAACCGGCACCAACCTTAGGATCAACGAAGAACAAGTCTAAGTCGTTCCCGATAACCCGGTGGTCACGTTCGCGGGCTTCTTGGCGGGCTTGTAAGTCAGCGTCCAAGTCAGCTTGCTTGAAGAAAGCCGTCCCGTAGATCCGTTGGAGCATTGGGTTTGATGACTTACCTTCGAAGTAAGCACCGGCAACAGACAAGAGCTTGAAGAACTTGATTGCGCCAGTGTTGTCAAAACTAACCCCACTTGCCAAAACAGAAACACCATCAATTTCGTAGAAGTCAAAGGCATCAGCATCGCTGTCTTCAACGATCTTAGCTTCAAACTTCGTTCCAGCCAACTTCTTCAAAGCAGCGGCTTTATCAACTGATTCATGCTTAACGTCTAGCTTTTGGTTGATTAAGCCTTGAACCTTATCAGCAATGGCTGGTAATGAATCGGCACTCACTTGGCCGTCAGCCTTATCAGTATCGATGTAGAAGCCGTTTTCGTCGCCAGTTTCTTCACCAAATTCAATTTCTGGGAAGCTTTGCTTCAACGCAACCTTCGTTAACAAAGCAACGGATTGACGCAACACGTTCAACCCATCTTCGCTGTTAGCGGTCACGATTTCAATCTTACCATCGTGCTTCAATGGTGCATTCAAATCAACTAACTTGCCATCCAACTTACCAGCAACGGCTTTTTTAGCCAAGCTGATTGCGATTGATTGCGCAACGTCTTTTGCAGTTGCGTTTTCATCAAACTGCTTTTGATTACCATCTGGGAATTGCAGTGAAATTTCTGCCATATCTCGTTTTCTCCTTTAAAATTACTGTCAAATGCCGAAGTCACTCTCGAATATGTGGAACAAAAAAAGTCCCGGCATGCACAAATAAACTTGTACATACCGGGACGTCTTCTACGCGGTTCCACCCGAACTTTGTCTGGGGCAAGTGCCACCAAACCTTCATTCAGCGATAACGGTGCTACCGATGTGGTATTAGCCACCACACATTCGAGAAAGTGGTAACTCAAAGTCGCTCACAAAACGCTTCCAGAAGTGGCGTTTCTCTCTTGGAGAGCTCGTAGAAGTCATGTCTTTCAAACATTTAAAGTCTTAATTTATGATTACAAAACTCATTAAACCACGCTGAAATTGATTCGTCAAGAACCCGTTTCATTTTTTCGTGATTTATTTTGGTCGTCGATTCGGGCCAGCCATCACAACTTCCCGGGCTAAAAAGCGAACCCGTTCCATTAACCGTTTCGCCTTAACCGGCTCTACATCGCCATTTGTCGTTTGTGCCAAATGCTCGTGTTCCAACTGATTCATCGAGAAATTCGACGAGAAAAAGGTCGGTAATTCATTTTGCATCCGATATTCCAAAATGACGCCTAAAATGTCATCCCGGATCCAAGCCGACATCGCATCCGCCCCAATATCATCAATCATCAAAATTGGTGATTTTTTAACGGCATCCATTTTTTCAGCAACCTGATTATTCCCAATGGCACTCTTCATCTCGACCGCAAAACTCGGGAAGTGCACTAACGTTGTTCGAACGTTATTATCCGCTAAGTAATTGGCAATGGCACCCAATAAGTAGGTTTTGCCAATTCCCAAACTGCCATACAGATAAAGCCCCTGATGAAAATGTTTCCGATCAGCGATATAAGCGTCAATAAACGCCATCGCCTGATTAGCTGCGGCCATTCGCCCGGTACCCTGCTGGTCCTCATCAGGTTCAAACTGGTCAAAGGTGGCGTTTTTGATCAACTTGGGCATCATCACCGAACTGACTCGTTTTCGGGCAGCCTGTTGTTTCAACTTAGCACGCTGATCAGCAGTCGGTTTATAAGACACTTCAATCAAGTGGTCGTTCAAAACCAAGGTTGGTTCATAGCCAGGTGCAAACGTTGGTTCACCGTTTTCGAGTCGGTGGCGTTCGTTCACAAACTCATACAGTTTCGCTGATGAACGATCAATCTGGTCGTTCGTCAATTGGTCACGATGTTGCTCTAAAAATGCCTTGACCGTTGGATCTTGATAGACCGATGCCATCAGCCGTTGATAATTTTCGTTGAGCTGATGTTTATCCATATACTGACGCATCGCATCACTAATATTTTCCACCCTAGTCATCTCCCTTCGACCGTTGTTTTAACCGGTTAAGCCGTTCCTTAAATTCCGCATTCCGATCACTCACTTCTTGTGCCGACTGTTTCGGTGGCTCATACCCCTCTTTAGCCCAATCCGGCAACGTTTCCTTTACATTCCGTCGCTTACCATTAGCCCGATTATAGGACTTACGCTGCTTTGGCTTAGCTTTTTCCAAATGCCATTCGTGAATTTGAATCACAGCTTCTTCCGCGGTTTTAACCCCGCGTTCAGCCCAGCTATTCGACGTCGTATCGACTGGTCCCTGCAATAAAGTTGAAAAACCCCGGTCATTGAGAATGTAGTAGATCAAAATATTGATCACTGGTACAGGAAGTTTGCCACGATCTAAGAGCTGTTCCACGATGCGTTGTTCACCCGAAACGAGATCACTGTGCTTTTCTTCGTGAAGCTTGCTTAGAAAGGTGACCGGTGTAAACGCGTTGGCA
>NZ_BAABMI010000017.1:0-69361 GCF_054785195.1 Secundilactobacillus muriivasis
TAGCGGATTGTTTTACCGGTTGCGGTTGTGCTGGAGTTGCCGTCTGCTCAGAAAGTGACCGTTTCCGGTATTGTGACGCAATGGTTGTTTTTAACCGATTAATATCGAGTTTATTAGTCACCAAATCGGTGGCCTCACCAATCAAACTGGCCATTTCAGTTTCGTCAATATCATACAAGACGTGCTCGTTAAGAATGACGTTGCGGTATTTTTGAATATCATCTAAGTCCACGTAAGCCCGCTTCAAAATATCAACCAATAATGAAAAATCAAAGTCTGTACTAGTCGTAATTGCGTTGGGTAACGTGTTGGCGGCCGATTCCTGTTCAGCAAGTTCTTGCTTAGTTGTCTGAATCACCTTGGGCGGTTCAGCAATCAACCGGCCATCCAACTGAAAGACATCCAAAAACTGACGACTAATATTTTGCCAACCACTTCGATTCAACGGGCGCGCTAAAAAATGGGTCTTTAAACGTTTAAATTGCCGTTCGCCCACCGTTTCTAAAAGTAACAGACTTAACAGATCATCGTTGAAAAACATATCGCTCGTCACCGGTGATTTTAATTCATAAATCAATTCTGGTAATCGATCTGGTTGATTTTGATACGACTGCAACAAGCCCGTTGCTTCCAAGCGGTAACGGGCTTCTTGCAGAGGATTCATGCCAATATTGAGTAACGTCAACAGCTCACTATGATTTAGCGACACCTGCAGTTCAGGCGTCAGCGATACTTGACGCCATAAAACAACTGCTAGCGTGTACGCGGCCACGCCTAAAATCGGCTGATACAGCTGATCTAAGACATCGCGTTGTGCATCAGTGAGCGGCCGCGTTGCAACGACTGCCACCGTTGTTTTAGGTTGCAACGGTTGTGGGGTTGCCGTCATGGTCATGCCTCATTTCTATTTTGATTCAGGATCTTCTTTTTGTTTATCCTTTTTCATGACGTCTTTAAGTTCTTCCAAAAAGACACTCATATCCTTAAATTGGCGATAAACGCTCGCAAAACGGATGTAGGAAATTTCATCAATATCGGCCAATCGTTTCATGACGTACTCACCGATCAGTTGACTAGAGACTTCGTTTTCCCCCAGTGCCCGAATTTCGTTTTCCACTTCATCAACGACCTTGGTCATGACATCCATGCCAACCGGCCGTTTTTCAGCAGAGCGAATGATCCCCCGGAGCACTTTCTCACGGTTAAATTCTTCTCGAGTGCCATTTTTCTTGATCACCAACAACGGCGTTACTTCAATTCGTTCAAACGTCGTGAACCGAAAACCACAGTTTTCACATTCACGGCGGCGGCGAATCACGCGCCCTTCATCAGTTGGTCGACTATCAACGACCCGGGAGCCATTATAGTGACAGTGTGGACAATGCATCGTCTCACCTCTTCTTACAGTTTATCGTGCGATCAAGCCTGCTTGGCAGTATTTAATAACGTGCTAAAACCAGCTTCATCAAGCCATTTTACCACTTGCGCTTTTGTTTTTTCAACTGTTCCGCTATTATCGATCACAATATCGGCCCGTTTGATTTTTTCATCGAGTGGTAATTGACTCTTAATGCGCTTCATTGCATCCGCTTCAGTTGTTTGATCACGGGCCATTAACCGCGCTAACTGTATGTCTTCCGGTAACGACACCACCATAATTTCATCGACTAACGATGCACCCTTCGATTCAAACAGCGTTGGCGCATCATAGACAACTAATGGCACGTTTTGTTTGCGATAGGTTGCCATCTGGGCAGTCACTGCTGCTTGAATCAGGGGCAGCATGATGGCATTGAGCTTCGCTAAGGCTTCAGGTTGACCGAACACCAAACTGCCAAGCGCTTTACGATCCAAAGTGCCATCTGGTTGAATGATTTGCCAGCCAAAGGTCTGTTGAATCTGAGTCAAACCGGTTGATCCGGGAACGACAACTTCACGAGCAACTTGATCAGCATCAATAATGGGCACACCATGCGTCTTGAAAAAAGCGCTCACCATTGATTTACCAGAAGCAATGCCCCCCGTTAATCCCAAGACCATCGTTTCACTAGGTGTTTCTTGAAGTGCTTGGCAAGCTGGACAAAAATGCGTCCCGCGTTGCGCCACTTTTGTCTTTTCAATTGGGGTGCCACACCGGACACACGGTTCACCCTTGCGGCCATATACGTTGAGCTGATTTTGGAACTGACCCGCCTCGCCGTACGCCGTTGAAAACGAATGGACAGTCGTGCCGTGACCACTGATGGCGTGACTAATTTCTTTGATGATATTATCGCGCAGCTGCCGAATTCGAAATGCCGGAATCGTGTTAGCCTGTTGCAGCGGATTGATTCGGCTCATCCACAGCGTTTCATCCACGTAGATATTGCCCAGCCCTGCAATGTTATTTTGATCCAACAAAAACGGCTTAATGGCTTTTTTACTCTTCGCAAAGATTTTGGTCATGTAGTCAACCGTTAACGTTTCTGCCGTGGGTTCGGGTCCCATCTTCTTCAGGCCGGCAATCAGTTGCGATTCCGTCCCGGTTTTTAACAGATTCATGCGACCAAACTTACGAGTATCCGTGTACCGAAGTGCACGACCATCCGTTAGATGAAAGATCACGTGGGTGTGCTTCGTGATTGGTGCATCATCCGGCTGAACGTCGTATTTGCCCTCCATCCGCAAATGAGACACCATGGTAAGGTCATCATTGAACCGAAACAAGAGATACTTGCCCCGGCGATCGATTGCTTCGATTGTTTTTCCTTTTAACTGTTCTTTAAACGCTTCTGGTTCGGGATCGACCATCTTTTCGTACAAGACGTCAACGTGGTCGATCGTCGCCCCTTCGACTAACCGGGTCAGGCCCCGACGCACCGTTTCAACTTCTGGTAATTCAGGCATTCGTTCGCCCTCCGATCTCTTAACTTAATTACTTGGCATCGTACCAAGTATCCCCATAATGACTCTCCACCTTTAGCGGAATTTCAAGCTTAACTGCCGAATCCATCACTTTAGGCACGAGTTGTTCAAGCGTTGCGATTTCTTCAGCTGGCGCTTCAAAAATCAGTTCATCATGAACCTGTAGCAACATGATCGCTTGCATGTCTTTTAAAGCCGCTTCCATGTTGATCATCGCAATTTTAATAATATCCGCCGCACTGCCTTGAATTGGCGTGTTCATGGCCGTTCGTTCAGCAAATGAGCGTTGATTAAAGTTGCTGGCGTTAATATCCGGTAAATACCGACGGCGGTGAGCAATCGTTTCAACGTACCCGGTTTCCTTCGCTTGTGCAACCACGTCTTCGGTATACTGCTTAACGCCAGGATATTCTTCAAAGTAGGTATCAATAAATTGACGGGCCTGTTTCCGGGAAATACCAATGTTTTGGGATAAGCCAAAATCACTGATGCCGTAAACGATACCGAAGTTGACGGCCTTGGCTTGGCGCCGCATATTTGGTGTCACTTCTTCATCCGGCATCAACTTAAAGATTCGCCGAGCCGTGCTAGCATGAATGTCTTCGTTGTCTCGGAAGGCTGCTTGAAGGTTCGCATCATGGGTAATGTGCGCTAAAACCCGCAATTCGATTTGAGAGTAGTCAGATGAAAAAATCTGCCACCCCGGATGACTTGGCACGAAGGCTTGTCGAATCCGGCGCCCCTCTTCGGTTCGAATCGGAATATTTTGGAGATTAGGATCTACCGAAGACAATCGGCCAGTCTGCGTCAACGTTTGCGTATAGCGCGTGTGCACCTTTTGATCCGTTGAATGGACAACCTTTAAGAGACCCTCAACGTAGGTGGACTGAATCTTTGCAATCTGGCGGTATTTTAAAATATTCTCAACAATTGGCGCCTCAGCGGCTAATTTTTCCAGGACGTCAACTGAGGTTGAGTATCCCGTTTTGGTCTTTTTAAGTGGCGTTAAGCCCATTTTCTCAAATAAAATATGACTTAACTGCTTTGGTGAACTGATTTTAAATTCTTCACCGGCCTCTTCAAAAATGGTCTGCTGAATCTGCGCCAGCAGTTCGGTGAATTGGCTCTGCATGTTGCTCAACCGATCAGTATCCACCGTGATACCGGCAATTTCCATTCGCGCCAAAACAAAGGCCATTGGCAGTTCAAGGTCTTCATATAACCGGCGTTGTTCATTTTGATCGAGTTGGGTAAATAGGGACGCCTTTAACGACTCAATCGTGATGCCCTTTCGCGTTAAATGCTCAAAGAAAATTTGGTCATCATCTGGAATCGCCCGCTTAACCCCCTTACCGTAAACTTCTTCATCACTTTGAATCTGATGGTAACCGTGTTGGAAGGCTAAACTACCTAAATCGTTGCTATTTTCATTGGTGTCAAGCAAGTACGATGCCAACAGTAAATCAAAATCAACGTTGTTCAATGTAACGCCTAATCGATGTAACCCGACATAGGTTCGTTTGGCATCGAACACGTCCTTACTGATTGTTTCACTAGCCAATAGTGATTTGATCGGCGCCGTTTGGAGTAACTCAACATCACGACTCACGTACCATGTTTCACCACTCCCAACAACAAAGCCATCCAAGGTTGCGGTGTGGTAATTGGCGTCTAGCATTTCTAGATAAAAGGTCACATGATCCTTTAACTGACCCACTTCAGCCACGTTTTCAGCTGTCAGCACCGTAAAGTTAACGGGCGTCAGGCCCAAAACATCACTGGCATCCTCACCTTTGTTCATATCCTGCAAGAATGACTGAAAGTTCATTTGTTGATAAAAGGCCACTAACTCATCAGTTTGGTCACCGGCATAGGTCAATTCATCCAACCCAATTTCAAGCGGTGCATCCCGCCGAATCGTTGCTAAATCACGTGATTGGAACGCAGAATCCTTATCTTCAATCAAGTGTTCCTTCATTTTCTTGGCGGTAATGTCGTCGATGTGGTCGTAGACGCCGTCAATCGTGCCGTATTTTTGAATCAAATTAACCGCCGTCTTAGGGCCAATTCCTGAAACACCAGGATAATTGTCCGATGTATCACCTTGCAGCCCTTTAATTTCAATAATTTGATCTGGTCGAACGCCGAGTTTTTCTTCCACGTGGGCTGGCGTATAACTTTCAACTTCGCTAACACCCTTTTTAGAAACTGCCACCGTTGTGTGAGCGGATGTTAGTTGGGTCAAATCCCGATCCCCAGTGAAAATCGTAGTTTCGTAACCAGCAGCTTCGGCTTGTTTAGCCATCGTGCCAATAATGTCATCGGCTTCATAGTTAGGCAACTCATATGATTTGATGCCGCGAGCAGCCAACAATTTGCGAATAACTGGCATTTGTTCGGAAAGTTCTGGCGGCGTCTTAGAACGGCCACCCTTGTAATCGCTGTATTTTTTCGTCCGAAAGGTCACCTTACCCGCATCAAATGCAACTAGTGCATCCGTTGGTTTAACGTCTTTCAACATAATGTCTAGCATTTTATTGAATCCGAAGATGGCGTTGGTGTGTAGCCCTTCAGCATTAGTAAAACTATTCAATGACGTATACAGTGCAAAGAAAGCGCGGAACGCCACACTGTTGCCGTCAATTAATAACAATTTTTTCGATTCTGTCATTTCAGATCCTCCACGATTTGTCGTCCCTTCTAGTGTACCAAAAATGCCCTTGGGTGGGCGATTTATTTAACTTGAATTAGTAACTTATTGGTACTCTGCTGTCGTTTGTGTCCAGCGTAAGTGTGCGGAGCGAGACGGGTTGAGAGCAGTGTGTAAGGTGAGTCCGGTGAAGGCGCCCGGGCCTGGCGGGTTTACCGGACTCACCTTACATGCAGCTCTCAGTCTCGTGCAGCACCATTCGGCGTGGTGGCCGGAAAGCGCGTGGTTGACAAGTTTCTACAACTTCAGGAACCCTAGAAATGACAGTTTAAGCGGCGCCGAATTTTGTAGCCTGAACGAGCGCTTTTCAATGCGGCTTTGGCGAGCGAAGCGATGACAAACAGCCAACACCCAAAGCGCACCCAACACTTACGCTGAACACAAGTGACAGCAAACAAAAAAGCCCAGACAATTCGTCCAGGCTAATCATAACAATCTAATATTAATCCCTGTTCCCAAAACCACCAAAAATCTGCAGCAAGAAGATAAACAGGTTCACAAAATCAAGGTAAAGTTGCATTGCGCCAATAACGGCAATCCCGGTCGTTGAGCTTGCGCTACCATCGCTGTTCAGATAGATTTGCTTCATTTTTTGACTATCAGAAGCGGTTAAGGCAGTAAAGATAATCACGCCAATGAACGAGAAGACGTACGCGATTGCGGGACTTTGTAAGAACATGTTGATTACAAACGCAATAATCAACGCGATCAACGCTGAAGTGGCTTGCGCACCAACGCGACTTAAATCACGCTTGGTAAACGTCCCAAACAGCGCCATCACGATAAACAAGATTGCGCTGGAAACGAAGGCCGAAACTAACGTCCCACCGCTGTAGATCAAACTGTACATGGAGAAGACCCCACCAGTGATCAACGCGTAAACCATGAGTAACGTAAAACTAAGTGACGGTCGCTTTAACGCTTGGCCCGTCACGATAAACGGAAAGACAAACCAAACAATGATTGGTAACCAGCGTGTTGGCCCAACAAAAATGCTCATTAGTGCCGGTGTCGTGCTGACATAAAACGCTGCGACAGCCGACAGTAAAATGGCCAAGGCCATCCACCCATACATCTTCGTCAAAAAGCGGTTCAAGCCAACGTCAGCATTAATAACCCGCCGTGGCTGCTCATCATAATTGTTCAATCAGATTCCTCCTTAGATTAATTCTCTATTTGTCAAACAATTGTATCAGTTCTAGTGAGAAACGCAATCAAAAATAATCATTTAGATCAATTATTATTTATTTGTTAAGTATTTGAAAAGATTCGGCTATTCGCGCTCAATTCAACAAAAAAAGACTGGCACTAACTGCCAATCTTCTTTCAATCGATTTAGTTATCTTTTAGTGACAAGTGCGTTAATAATTCTTCATATGCCCGTTCGTACTTTTGAACGTCACCGGCACCCATGAAGACAACGACGGCGTTGTGGTAATCCAGAAGTGGCGACATGTTGTCCAACTTCAAGATTTGGCCACCCTTGGCGATCTTCTTAGCTAAGTCTTCACTTGAAACGCTACCGTTGCTTTCACGTGCAGAACTGAAGATATCAGTTAAGTATACGTGATCAGCGTTATTCAAGGCCTTAGCAAAATCGTCCATCAAGGCAATCACCCGGGTAAAGGTATGTGGTTGGAACACCGCAATAACTTCACGATCAGGGTATTTTTGCCGAGCAGCATCTAGGGTTGCCCGAATTTCAGATGGATGGTGCGCGTAGTCATCAATGACCGTCATATCGGCAATTTGGCGTTCAGCAAACCGACGCTTAACACCCTTAAAGCTCAGTAATTCCTTCTTGATTTCGTCTAAGTCGACTTCTTCAAAGTAGGCAACGGCAATCACAGCTAAGCTGTTCAAAACGTTGTGTTCGCCAAACAATGGCACGTGGTAGTTGCCCAAGAATTCGTCGTGATAGTACACGTCAAATTGAGAGCCCTTTGTCGTCCGCTTGATGTTGCGGGCTTGGAAGTCGTCTTCATCGCTCGTCCCATAATAGTAAACTGGCACATCCGTCTTCAAACGACGTAGATTTTCATCATCGCCCCAAGCGAAGATACCCTTGTTAACTTGGTTAGCAAAGCTTTGGAAGGCGCTGAACACATCATCAATATCCTTGTAGTAGTCAGGATGATCAAAGTCAATGTTCGTCATGATTGCGTAATCTGGTTTCGTAGCTAAGAAGTGACGACGGTATTCATCCGCTTCATACACGAAGAACCGGGCGTTAGGTGTCCCCTTACCAGTTCCGTCACCAATGAGGTAACTGGTTGGTGCAATCCCAGATAACACGTGTGACAGTAAGCCAGTTGTACTGGTCTTACCATGGGCACCGGCTACCCCGATACTGGTATAGCCTTCAATGACTTTTCCTAAGAATTCGTGGTACCGGTAAACGGGTAAGTTTAGATCCCGTGCTTTTTTAATTTCTGGATGGTCATCCGTAAATGAGTTCCCCGCAATCACGGTCAACCCTTCGTGAATGTTTGCTTCATCAAATGGGTAAACCGGAATCTTGGCTTGTTCCAACCCACGTTGCGTGAACGTATATTGGGTAATATCTGAGCCCGCTACCTGATACCCCTTATCGTGTAAGATGAGTGCTAGTGAACTCATACCTGATCCTTTGATTCCAACAAAGTAATACGTCGTTGTGTTGTCCATCAAAATCCTCTTTTCATCGCTTCAATTAATAATTTTGTGTACTGGTTCACCGATTGCCAGCGGTAAACCATTTGGACCTTACCATTTATTTTAGCACAGCTTTCCCGTAAAATTTGGGATTTTTTAAGCCATTTCTAAATTAATGCGTCGCGGACTCGACCGTGACTGATTCACCGTTTCGCTCGCTGGTTATCTCTCAATCCGTTCGCGGCGCGCGCATCTCTGCTAATTGTTTTTCAGTCAAGAAAACGTCCCGCGGCTTTGAACCGTTTTGCCCAGAAATATACTGTTCATTTTCCAGCGTATCGATCAAGTTGGCTGCGCGGTTGTAGCCAATCGAAAAGACTCGCTGTAACTTCGACGTTGAGACCGTCTTTTCCTGCACAATGTAGTCCAAGACTTCCGGCAATAACTCATCTTGACTTTCTTGAACCTGTTGTTTCTCTAACAGGCCATCCGGATCAAAGGCATAGTGGGGCTTCCCTTGTGTTCGAACGAAATCAGTAATGCGATCGACTTCATCGTCCACGAAGGTCCCTTGTAGTCGTAATGGTTGCGAGGCGCCGTTACCAAGGTACAACATGTCCCCGCGCCCTAACAGGCGTTCAGCACCGGAAGTATCAATAATGGTTCGAGAGTCAACTTGAGACGAGACCATGAAGGCCACTCGAGTTGGAATGTTGTTTTTGATCGTCCCGGTGACAATATCAACACTAGGCCGTTGCGTGGCAATCAACAAATGAATCCCCGCTGCCCGAGCCTTTTGCGTAATGCGGACAATGTAGTCTTGAACTTCGCTAGACGCCATCATCATCAAATCGGCTAATTCGTCGATAATGATTACAATGTACGGTAACTTGAGACCGTATTCTTCGGTCAATTCGGCCCGTTCGTTGTACTGTTCAATATTGCGGACGCCAGCCGCTGCTAAGCGTTCATAGCGGTCGTCCATTTCATTGACCGCCCACTTCAATGCCGCAGAAGCAGCCTTCGGATCCGAAATAACGGGCGCTAATAAGTGTGGCATCCCATCATACGGTGCCAATTCAACCGCCTTCGGATCAATCAACAACAACCGTAAATCGGCCGGAGTTGCCTTATACAGCAACGAAATCAGCAAACTGTTGATGAAAACCGACTTCCCGGAACCCGTTGCCCCCGCAATCAGGCCATGTGGCATTTTACGCAAGTCAGTCACTTGCGGTTGACCGAAGAGATCGACCCCTAACGCAACCGTCAGTGGCGACTTACTCTTCTTAAAGGCGTCAGACCGTAAAACTTCGGATAACATCACTGGCCGGGTCTTTGGATTTGGAATTTCGATCCCAACCGTGGTCTTTCCTGGAATTGGTGCTTCGATTCGAATGTCTTTAGCCGCTAACGCAAGTTTCAAATCATCCGTTAAGTTAGTAATTTTGTTGACCTTAACGCCGAGTGCTAAATGCACCTGGAACTGCGTCACGGTCGGTCCAATCGTCCAATCAACAACGTGGGCATCAACGTGGAACGCCTGCAGCGTCTCATCAAGGACCTCCCCTTGATGTTCGATCCACTCGTCTAATTCCGTTTCATCAGGAACAACAGGCGGCGTCAATAAATCGGGTGACGGGAATTGATACCCGCGTGCAGCTGTTGTGACATCATCCGCAACAACTGGCTTATCTTGAAAGAGTGCCAAGTCGCTAAGTCCGGTACTTTCTTCGCTCATAATATCGCCTAGCGAATGTCCCAAACTATGACTTGCCTCACGCGCTGGTTTAACAGGTGTGGTAGCGACTTGTTTGGCTTCTGGTGCGACAACCTCGTCATTGGTTGTCGGTACGGTGGTCACATCTTCCGTTACGTCCTTCGATGTCGCTTGCGTCTCATCTTCAGTCGCTGCCTCAGTGACCGTTTCAAAGTCCGTTGCCTGAACTGGTTCAGGTTGAGCAGCCACAGCTGATGAGTGGTCCTGATTCAGTTCAGAATCAGGTTGCTGCTCATCATCGGCTGAATCGACAATTTGAGTTGCAGTCGTTTCCGATACCGATGCAGGTGCAGCATCAGCGCTGACTTTAGCTTCAGTTTCATCATCTGATGTCACTTGTTCATCCGTAACTCCGTCAGCTACGGCCGGATTAGGCGCTGAGCTAGGTTCTGCGACTTCGTCATCTGCCAACTTGTCGGTCTCTTCCGTTGCTACCGAGGTTGCCGGTTCGACGTCATCAACTGATTGCTTGTCAGTCGGTTGCACCGAGATTGTCGCCTTTAATTGACTCACTTCATTAGTTTGAATATCTGCTTTTACGGGTTCTGACGATTCATCATCCGTTGACGCATTGGGTTCCACTGTCGCTGGTTGAGTTAACGGTTCAACGTCAACAACCGATTGCTCATCAGTCGATTGTCCCGCCACGCCAGGTTGACTCGCCCTCGTTGTTTGCACATCCACAGAGGTCTCTTCATCGTCAGCAAGCACTTCGCCTGATGGCTGTGACCCTGAGCTAACAGCTGAATCAACATCGGTTTCTGATTCATCTGTTGACACCGTCACTGGGGTCGACACACCAGCCACCGTCGATTCAACGTCATCATCGCTTTTATCATGCAACGTTGTCACTGCTAACTGAGTACCATCCGAGTCCCGTGTTGCGCTCGTATCATCCGGATACAGCATCGTTGTTGCCTGATTGAAGTCATCACCGGACTGCGTAGCAACTACAGCATCTCCCGCATATTGCAATGGTTCTGATACCGTTGCATCCGCCAATGCGACGTCACGCGCATCTACCGGCAACAAAACATCTTCGTCTGGTTTGGTAAAATACGTTGCCAACAATCGCGGATAGTCCACGCGATCACGAGTGATCCGTCGCTTTGATAACTGTCGTGGAATGGATGATGGTCGAAACGGTTGATCATCATGCCAATCATGTTTAACTGGTTTGTTAGATTGTGCCTGCTTTCGCGGTCGACTTGTCCTCATTGGCTGAACTGGTCGCGGTGCAACTGATTTAACCCGTTGCTGCGGTTCACGTTGCCGAGATATTGCTGGCACTTCTGGTTGCTTCGTCACCGGTGGGGTGACTGAACGGTCCGGTTTTGGCCGCTGGTATCTTCGAAAAAACGCTGGTCCATCATAGTGGTTCATTCTTGTCACCTATTCACTCATCGTTAGTTTTGTCGATTACAGTCAATTACTTGTAGTATTCAAACATGCATGAGACCAAACAAAAAAGGGACCGAGGCCCCTTTTCGCGTTTTTAACTTAACTGAATAAAGTTTGCGCCTTGTCAAAATCAAACGGCTGGCCAACTTCGTAGTCATCAGGTAAGATCAACGCGCCCGGCCGATCGGGTGCATTTGGAATCTGCAATTCTCTTCCTGATGAAATCATACCATCACTTTCAACCCCGCGCAATTTGCCGGGCCAAATAATCTGGCCATTTGGCATCATTGCACCAATTTCAGCAACGACCACCTTGATATCGGCCTGCATGTTAGGTGAACCACTCACGATTTGAAGGGTCTTCCCGTCAGCGACCCGCGTTTTGGTCACTAACATGTGGTTTGAATCTGGGTGAGGTTCCGTGGTTTCAACGTAACCCACAATAAACTTAGATTCAAGGTCGGCTTCCAAGTCCGGTTTGAAGCCAGCAGCGGTCAAACCAGCGTTTAACTGGTCAACCTGTGCTTCAGTCAACCAAACCTGACCGTTGACGTCTAATGGTCCTAAAATTTTTGAAACGGCATCAACGTTATAACCCAACGTTTGGTCATTTTCAGGGTTAAAGATTCGGGTAAAAGCGCCCTTGGTTTCAACTGCTTGTTCGTCAGCATCTGGGGCCACGTAAATGATCAAGACATCGCCCAGCGCTTTTTGATTGTAACTAGAAATTAACATGACGCATCCTTCCAACTTCCAAGATAGGTTAGTTTAAACCATCTATGAAAGTTTCAACTTCTTTTTTAGTTTTCCGGTCTTTGTTCACGAAGCGACCGATTTCTTCGCCGTTATTGTAGGCAATGAAACTAGGAATGCCCAACACGTTAAGGTCAACAGCTAAATCGATGTTTTCGTCTCGATCAACTGCTAAGAACCGATAATCTGGGTATTCTGCTTCAATTTCAGGCATTGCGGGTTTGATAAATGCACAGTCTGGGCACCAAGTTGCCGAGAAAAACAGCATCGTCTTGCCAGTTTTAACCTGTTCATTTAATTGTTCACGCGTCATTTGTGGTAATGCTTCCATGAGTAATCGCTCCTTTAATTGCTTACTTTTATATAGTAGATACTACCATGCTCACTAAAAAAAGACACCCATTTAGTTTTCAAAGTAACTTTAGTTGGTACTTCGCGCCTTTTTGAAGTAGGATAGACAAAACAGCGTTGGAGGACAAAAAATGGAACTTAACTTAAAAAATTCACAGCAACTAAGCTTGCTATCCCTATTAAGCCTGCTTTTTGGCTACCTTGCCGGCAAACGACTCTCTCACCGGCAAATTTTAACCTCATCCGTCATTTTAGATAAAGTTAAACGCGCCTTTCGACACGAAGCCCCAATCGAAGGTGCTTGGATCAACAGTCAACCGATCAACCACCAGCAATTTGCAATCAAGAGCCTTGTTTACACTGGCGGCATCACACGGTACGAAGATCAGCAATTGACGCAGTACGAATTCATGGCTGATGCCAAAACGGGAAGCATCTTAAACATTACCCGCCTCTAATAAAACGCCTATCTAACGAAAGTCAGTCGACCATCGACTGGCTTTTTTGATGTTTAGTTTTACTTAGTTCGATCGAAGTGGGCGATCAATTCGTAAATTGGGCCCTTTTTGCTAAACTTTTCTTCGTATTCAGTTTGAACGTTGCCTTCGTTACCATCACTGTTGTGTAGGTCCAACCAAACTTCGTCAAACACCAAGCCAAAGTTATTAAAGCTGGTTAACGAATATTCAAATAAGCCTCGGTTATCCGTTTTAAATTGAATCCGACCATCTTGCTTCAAAACCGTTTGGTAGTGCGCCAAGAAATTCGGTGACGTTAACCGCCGTTTTGCATGACGCGTCTTTGGCCACGGATCAGAGAAGTTCAGGAACAGTTGATCAACTTCTTGCGCCGCAAATAATGTATCAACATTAGCGCCATCCGTTTCAACGAGTTGCACGTTCGTCAACCCACTTTCAACCAACTGCCGAAGCGCCGTTGCAATCACGGATTCTTGGATCTCGATGCCTAAAAAGTTAATGTCTGGGTGTTGGCGCGCCATCTCAACGATAAACTGCCCTTTACCAATCCCAATTTCGATTTGAAGCGGCTGAACGGATGGAAAGCGTTCCTGCCAATGTCCGAGTTGCTTTTCGGGTTCGGTCACGATCAAATCAGCGTGATCCTTGATGTACTGTGCTGCCCACGGTTTTTTTCTGACCCGCATAAATGTTCCTCCTGAGGTTATTTGATTAACGACAACGTCTAACTGTCTGATTTAACCACTACGTTGACCGCACAACAAACTAGCCGGTAACAACTTAACCGACTTGATTACAGTCATCGTCGCGATTTTTTAACCAGTCCAAATTTTGATTACCCTTCATTCTATGCAACAATGTTCGGCTAGTCAACACCAAAAAACCAGCCAATCACGATTAGCTGGTTTTTTGAACGGTCACTTATTGTTTTTTTCTTAATCTGAGCGGCAAATAGGATTGAACCATCAACAGTACTTCAACCACTTCAACGACCGCCGTGATGCCAATCACTTCCAACTGCCGGTTGGCAACGATCACCATCACCAAAAATAGCACCGCTGTCACAAATAACAGTGTCCGTAATAAACGTTTAAAACTGCTCGTTCGAACCTGATCTGGAATTGGATACAGGTGTGTAAACACGATGTCGTCAAATTGCCAGTAGAACGGGATCAATTGAAACCCGATCAGGTACAAGAACAGTGCCGCTAATAAGACCGGCAACCAAGTTCCCCGGACAAAGTAGAGCAACACCATCCCCAGAACCGTTAACCGCGCGTATAAGCCGCTAAATTCGCCGCTACGCACGATACCACGACTATACAGGTACAAGTAGGCATTTTCCGGTGTCCGCTTCACTAACGCTAGCAGACCATCCAAGTACCGGCGCCGTTTGGCCACCCCTTTTAACATCGGTACGTTAGTAAACAGGTTGAAGAACCGGTAAATGCCCATCATTCGGCTGTTTTCCAGCGCAATGGCACGCCACCAGTTAAAGGCTTGCGCTAACCAGCGCCGGTTGAGTAACCATAGCGTTGCGTCCAGCACAATACTCAACAATAAACCGAGTAATGGCGAAACGTAGACACTCACTGCCAGCACAATTGCGGGGGCGAACCACTTAACGACTGCCGGCTGGGTCAACCACCCGGGCGCTGCTTGATAGCGCATGCCGATTGCGCGGGTGAACAAGCTGTCCTTTAAGACCAACTGAGTCACTGCCAAAGCGGCTAACATCCCTACCGAAAGTGGCATTGTTGCTTGCACAAACGGTAGTAAAACGAATAGTCCCAGCAACTGATACACCAGCGCCAGACTCTCACTGTACCAGCGGGCAGAAGTCAGATATTGCCGCATATCCTGTTCACGCGGAAGCAGGAAGACCACATCGGCATCCTTCAGTAACGTTGCCAACCGGCCTAACTGTAACACCACCAGCATCACCAGAATGACGATCAACCGTGGCCACCACAGCCCGGTTGTCAGCTGTTTCAATCCGTTAGAGTAAGCTAACCCCAAGCCACCGATCATAATCAGGAGTGCAAAAACAAAGTGATCGTTAAATACCAGCCGCAGGTACTTAAACATCTCCTTTAGATGGCTTGCTAGTCGGCGTTGAAATAGCTTATTCATGTTGATCCGCCTTGGTCATTGACATATAGATGTCATCCAGCGTTTCGCCGGCATCCGGCAACGCTGCCCGCAGCTCTGGCAACGTTCCCTCTGTTTTGACCTGCCCATCGTGAAGTAACACGAAGCGGTCACAGTATTTTTCAGCCGTATCCAACACGTGGGTCGACATTAATACGCTGGCACCCCGTTGCTTTTGTTCGTCGATTAAGTCCAATAAGTCATGAACTGCCAAGGGATCAAGGCCCAAGAACGGTTCGTCAATGATAAACAGTGGCGCATTGGTAATGAACGCACAAACGATCATCACTTTTTGTTTCATCCCTTTGGAGAAGTTTGCTGGGAACCAGTCCAGTTTATTATCTAACCGGAACATCTTTAACAAGTGGTGTGCCCGTTCCCAGGTCGCATCTGGTTCCAAGTTATACGCCATCATGGTCATTTCCAAGTGTTCCTTCAACGTTAACTCTTGATAAAGAATCGGCGTTTCCGGAATATAGGCGATTTGTTGCTTATAGGCTTGAGTATCCTGCTGCAACGTCACCCCGTTGATTTCAATTTTGCCTTTAAATGGCGTGAGTAACCCAATAATATGGTTGATCGTAGTTGATTTACCAGCACCGTTTAACCCAATTAAACCGACTAATTCGCCGTTTTGAATGTCAAACGTTACTTCTTTTAGCACAGGTATCTGTGAATAGCCACCAACGACTTTCGTGACCTGTAATGTCATGTGCATCCCTTCGCTTTCGTTGTAAACTCGCGGCGTAGCTGACTGATTCAATATCAGCGCCTACGTCAGACTTGTGTACCAGTATACCACATCCCCAATCGGTTACCGTTCCCTTTTGCCCCATTCCACTCATCAGCCAAGGACATTGGCGAAAATCAAACCGTCCGCTTCATTTCCCCCACCAGTCAAGGTATAATGTTGATAACTGCTACTATTCAAAGGAGGATTTAACAATGGAACATAATTACGATGATGATTGCATTTTTTGCAAGATTATTAAGGGTGAAATTCCAAGCTACACGGTTTACGAAGACGACGATGTGAAGGCCTTTTTGGATATTTCTCAAGGCACTCCTGGTCACACCCTTGTCATTCCTAAGACTCACGTTCAAGATATCTTCGCTTACGATGCTGATTTAGCCGCAACGGTCTTTGCCAAAATTCCAGCAATCGCTCGCGCAATCAAGGCGTCTGATCCAGCCATCAAGGGCATGAACATCCTCAACAACAACGGGACCGTGGCGTACCAGTCCGTTTTCCACTCTCACATTCACTTGGTACCTCGTTACACCGATCACGATGATTTCGGCATGACCTTCACCGATAATTCAAGCAAATACAGTGAAGCCGACTTAACCAAGATCCAGGACCAAATCAAAGCCCAATTCTAACAATTGGAGGTAATGATAATGAAACGTTTTTTCACGACGACCCTACTCACCGCTGGTGTAGCCTTTGCCTGGCATCTAATTGATACCAAACAGACCCCGGCTGCCTTCGTAAAAAACACCGCCAAGTTCGTTCAAGATAAACAGGCGGCCGCTAGTGTTTTCCAAGAAAAGCAAGCCGCGTTTAAATCGGCGTTAGATCGATTCCAAACGGAGTTGGACCGAACCCAACCGGTGATCGATGATATCAAAAAGGACGTTGATCAATTTCAATTTAAGATTCAACCCCACCTGGATATCATTTCGCAACACACCGATCGGTTCAATCATGATGATTCCGTCAATTAACATGACAAAACTATTTCAATTTTTATTAAGTTCTGATTATACATGAACTTTCGGAAGGGTTTATGTTATATTAAGTAGGAATGTCCCAACGGGTCAAACAATTTTATAGAAATGGATGTGTTTTCGGAATGAAAAAATGGTTCATTGCACTTGCTGGTGTTATGTTGAGCTTAACATTAGCAGCCTGTGGCAGCAAAACGGTTGCCACAACTTCAGGTGGTAAAATTACGGAAGATCAATTTTACAGTAGCTTGAAGAACACTTCTAGTGGTAAGCAAGTCTTACAACAAATGATTTTAAACAAGGTCCTCGAAAAGCAATTCGGTGACAAAGTTGAAAAATCAGCTGTAACTAAGCAATACAACGCCTACAAGAAGGAATACGGCTCTTCATTCAGCAGTGTCCTTTCTCAAAGCGGTATGACCGCTTCACAACTGAAAGAACAGATCCGCAGTAACTTACTTCTTAAGGAAGCCGTTAAGGCCGACACCAAGGTTACTGACGCGCAACTGCAAAAGCAATTTAAGAAGTATGAACCAAAAGTTACGGTCTCACACATCTTAGTTTCTAAGAAGTCTACTGCCGAAACGGTCATCAAGCAATTGAAGGCCGGCAAGAGCTTTGCCTCATTGGCTAAGAAGTACTCGACTGATACAGCTACCAAGAACAAGGGTGGTAAGTTAGCCGCCTTTGATAACACCGATACAACTTTGGATTCAACCTTTAAGAAGGCTGCCTTCAAGTTGAAGACCGGTGACTACACCACTACCCCAGTGAAGACCTCATATGGTTACCACATTATCAAGATGGATAACAATCCTGGTAAAGGGACTTATAAGCAACACGAAAAAGAACTTAAGGCTCAAATCTACGACAACCGGATGAACGACAGCGCTACTTTGAAGAGCGTCGTTTCTAAGGTCTTGAAGAAGGGTAACGTTTCAATCAAGGATAGCCAATTACAAAACGTTTTGGCCGACTACTTGACTAGCAGCTCATCTTCAAAGAAGTCATCATCTAAGTAATCTTGTACCAGATAATAAAAGGAACCGGCATTTGTCCGATTCCTTTTTTTGTTTGCTTTATTTGCGCTGTTGCTTGTGTCCAGCGTAAGTGTGCGGAGTTTGTGAAATTTGGCTTCGTTTGCGCGTTAATCATGGGTTACATTGTGGAAGAATGCCGCGGGAGGCTCCGGCGCTATGCGAGGCTGGAACGCAGTGGCGGGCCTACGAGCTAGGAATGGGCAAAAAACGCCCATGCCGGATCTCTCCGGACCCGCGTATGACTAGGGCACTCGCACCCCGAACCCCACGGGGCACGACTGCCCAAGTCATACCGACACTGCTGAGCCCCGCGCGCCTCCGCCTCCCGCTACCGTGGTGCGCTACAGCCGACCAGAACAGCTAATTGTCACATTCTGAAGTTGACGAAACTGCGGAATGACAACGTTGAATGGGTAGCCCAATACGCGAAAATAATCGTGGTCAATGTTCAGTAACCGCAATGAATCAACGATTGCGTGATACGTGATACTAAATCTACCAGTCGTGCATCACGTTTGCGCGGATCTATTACGTTGACACCCAAACATCCGTTGCGATTCTGAAGCGTTGACTGATGATCAATTCTGTCGTAATTCGTTCAGTTAAGCGCTTGAGATGATCTGCAATAGCGCCAAATTGCGCAATGTGAGATGGAGGTAGCCGGCCAGGTGTATGCTGTGTCGCGATAATTGGTGGTTGTTGGCGATTTTCCAACAACCGCCAATTATCGGGGACGAATTTCAGACTCGCATGGGTTTTGGCGAGGCTGAAATTCGAGGACTGAGACCGCCCTTTGGCTCAGGCCGGCCCCACAGCAGGAACCTGGCTGGCTACCGGAATCGACAGTTTACGCAAATCACCGCACTTCACAAACTAAACCGCAATATGCTTACGCTGGACACAAATGAAAGCACAAAAAAATGCAGCTCGAAGGTTAATCGAGCTGCATTTTACTATTCATTTTCTTTTGGTCGGTAAAACGATCGGCCATCCATCGCAAAGAGCCGTTCACCGAACTCACCCGGTGCCGTTTTTTCAGTGGCATCCGTCAGCATCATGATTGACGCATCTAATTCGTCCAGTTGATGCAAGACCTCCGCTTCCAATAACCGTGGTCGAACAGGTGACCCATATTCCAACAATCCGTGATGGGCTAAAATCATATGCCGCAATAACACGACTGGTTCGCTATTTAAATCAAATTTCAGTTCGTTGCAGGCTGAGACGATTTCACCATCAACAATGCTAATATGCCCCAGTAAATTACCTTCAACGGTATACGTCGTCGAAACTGGTCCTGAAAGTTCGATTACCTTGCCTAAATCGTGAAGAATCGCGCCAGCATACAGCAACGGTGCGTTAATGGTTGGATACTGAGCAACAACGTTGTGTGCCAGCCGTAAAATCGAAATCGTGTGATAGGCCAAACCACCTTCGAACGCATGGTGATTGCGTTTGGCTGCTGGATAAGTAAAGAAGGCCTCCCGGTGTTTGGATAATAACAACCGAACGATTCGATTCCAAACCTGATCGGTGATTTCAAAAATCACTTGGTTGATTTCTTCTTCCATATCGGCCGCTTTTAATGGTGCGTGAACCACGAACTCTGATGGGTCGTTTTGCTCATCAGCGTTGGCCAGCCGCAAGCTTAAAATTTTTACCTGTGGTGATCCTTGATAAGTTTCTCGCTTACCGGTTAACCGGACCACTCGCCCCGCTTGGTAGCGTTTGACGTCGTCATCACTTGCGTCCCAAAACTTACCGGTAATTTCACCAGACCGGTCTTCAAACGTTAGGTCTAAGTACTGTTTGCCGTTCTTAGCAACCCGAACCGTGACACTCTTCAATAGTGCCATTAGGTTCATCTGTTCGCCAACCGCAAACGTCATTAATTGTTTTTCTTCCGCCATAATAGCGCCCCCCTTTACGTTCTCCTTATTTTACCGCCAAATCCGTTAGATTCAAAGTTTGATCTGCCGCAACGAACGCTAAATTATCAGCGTTGGCTGTTAAATACAAGACTTGACCATTACCCATTTCGGTCAACAGTTTAACCGCTCGCGCTGTTCGCTGACGATCAAAGTTAACAAAACTATCGTCAACGATCATCGGCAGTTGAATCTGATCGGCCATCACCTGGGTAAAGGCCAATCGAAGTGCCACGTATAGCTGTTCCGCAGTTCCACTGGAAAGTTCACCCACGTCAAACACGATGCCGTCCTTACGGGTAACCTGAACCGTTTCATCCGTGAAAGTCACCTGATCATACCGTTGATCTGTCAGAACGGCAAAGAACTGCTGAACGGCCTTCAAAATCTGTGGTTGGCGCCCCTGAGACGCATTAACTAAGGTTTGATCGATCCATTTGATCAATAACTGATTGGTCAGCCAATCATCCGTCATCCGCTCAATTTCAGCTTCAAGGTCCGCTCGACGTTGGAGTAGTTGCTGGTAAGCCGCACTATGCCCCTTCTTTTCAATTGCAAAGGCGCGTTCACTCTGTTGTTTAAGTTGACCATCTCGTTTGGTCATTAAGCTTTGAAGTTGCGTCCTGGCCGTTTCAACCTCGGCCTCAATCGCTTCAACCGAATCAAACTGTACTAATCGTTGTCGCTGAGACTCAGATAACCGCTGTTTGATCGCTGTCAGTTGGGTTTCACGTTGTTGTGCTTGCTGACTCGCCTGATATTGTCGTTCAAACGCTTCGGTAGTTGTCACGTTAGCCGTCTTTAAGAATGCCTGCAACGTTTTTTGACTAGCCGTTAGCTGTTGCTGATAATCCTGTTGAACGTGTTGAAGTCGTTGACGTTCACTCACTTGCGCTTGACTGCGATTAACCTGATCCTCAGCAGTTGCCACGAAGTTCGTGATCTGCATTAACTTTTGCGCGGCCGTTCCCTGCAATTGTAAAACTGGTGCTGCAAACTGCCACTGTTCAAAGTAACGTTGTAATTCCTCATCACCACTTTGTCGCTGCTGTTGCCGTCGCACAATCGTCCGCTGCAACTGACTCACTTGCTGAAGGTCTGCTTGCATCGCCAGCCACTGATCAACAGGGTAAGCGCCCAACTGGTAGTGACGTTCAACCTCAGTTAATTGCGTTGTCAGTTCAGCTAACTCGCTCGCTAAATCACCTAACTGCTGGCGATCACCATCTAACTGACGTGAGAGCAAAGTCAGCTGCGCATCAATTGCTGACTGGCCATTTTGTTGTAGCATTGGGTGAAAGATCCCGTAGGCGGCAACCAGTAGCCCAGCAACCCCGCCCAAGGATTTTAACCAGCCCGTCAAAATCAAAACTGATAACAACGCAATTACCACGCCCGCACCGAGCCATTTTACTGAAATACCACCCCGACTAGCCGTCGCTTGATCACTCAAGCGCGAGAAGGTCTGTTGATGGTCTCGTCGTTGTTGTTCGATAGCCGCTTGCTTCGTTTGGTTCGCCTGCTGGGCCGCAATCAACCGACTGATTCGTGGTTGATCAATTGCACTAAATGGGCGTGCCATCACGACTTGCTCACCATAACGTTGACGAAATGACGCCAACTGTTGGGCTTCTTGAGTCGTTGCCGTGTTCGTCAATTCTCGAAGTTCTGGCAGCTGGGCCGCAAGGGTTTTAATTTGTGATTGATGGGCTTGATAAACAGCCATCACCTCAGAATCAGGTTGGGCTGTCTCCGAGTCAGCGAGTGCAACTTCAGTTTGATCTAAGGCCGACCGCAACTGATTTCGTTGTGCCGTCAATTTAGTAAACGTCTGCCAATCAGCAGTTGAAAGGCGATGACTAGTTGAATCCGTTTGTTGCATCAGTTGCTGATAGGTCACAAAGTCCGGATAACTTGTCACAAGTTGCTGAAGTTCGGCTAGTTTTTGCTGTTGATCAACCACCTGTTGCTGAAATTCTGCGAGCGCCGTTTCACCTTCTGCTTGTAGTGCCAGTAATTTTTGGTAACTTTGATACGCCTGTTTAGCAGTTTGAACCTCTTGAGTTAACGCGTCATACTCCCGCAGTAATTTAGCTAACGGTTGTACCCGTCCTCTGGGTTTATATAGCGCATCTGATTCACGTGCTAACTGCTTTGTCAGGCCAATCCAATTATCACTACCAACGGCACCAATTCGTTGAATGCGCTGAACTAACTCAAACCGATCCAATTGATCGACCGCCTGTAACTCCCGTTCGCCAAAGCAAAAAATTTGGTAAAACAGTGCTTTATCAACTGGTCTTAACAGGTCGGTTAAGGCACCCTTATCAAGCGTCACATCCGCCGTTAAATCTCGAAACGTCACGGTACCACCATGAGGACCCGCAACCCTCTTCAGCCAATAGTCATGGTCATGATGCTTAAATGTCAGTTCACCACCGTACAACGCCCCGCTTTTAGGTTGATACATCGCATATCGGTGCTTAGCCGTCTCAAATCCAAATAACAAACTCGCAATAAAGGCCACCAACGTTGATTTACCGGCCTCATTTGGGCCATAGATCAGTTGAAATTGACGGTTAAGCTTAACCGTTGTTTCGTGAAATTGGCCAAAGCCGTAAATCTTAATCGTCGTGATCTGCACGTTGCGTCGCCTCCAGTCGTGATTGCGCCAATAAACTACTGCGGACCCGCTGCTGAATCTTAGTTTGGGTGTCGGTGTCTTGCAGATGTCGAGCCAAAAACGGATACTGCATCAATTTTCCCGCCGTGGCTTCAATGGTCGTTGCGTCAAAAACCGTTTGCGCAGCGTCGTCCCAAAACGCAGCATCCAACTGACTGTACTGAATCGTTGCCTCACTTGGTTGCGGCGTCACTTCGACGACCCAGGCCGTAATTGGTGATTGCCCCGTCTGAGTATGGTTAAGCCGTGCGAGCCACGTGCCGTCATTTAGCCGTGATAACACACCCTCATTTAAGGCCTCAACATTAGTAATCATCAACGTTACCAACTGTAGCTGGGAGGTCGGTAACTGTGCTAACCGCATCAACACCGCTGTCTGTAACGCGTCATCAGTCATCTCTGGTTCAGCTGAGACTGACACCGTTAGCCAAGTCACATCGTCCGCCGGAATGTAGGTTGGCACCAGTCGCTGGCCCGAACTTTCAACCAATTGAAAGCCATGGGTACCCGTTTCATTTTGGTGTCGACCTTGAATCGCCCCCGCATAAATAATGGGTGGTGTCATTGAAAGCGCCTGTTGCTGGTGGATATGACCCAACGCCCAGTAATCATAGCGCTTAGCCTGTAGCTCAGCCACTGTAAACGGTGCGTATTGATCCTGAGCGCCAGTTCGAACCGCCCCGTGGAGCATGCCAATCTGAAAATCAACATCTAAACGATCTGGAAATTCAGCCACTCGATCCGTTGTTAACCAACGTTGATCATAACTAAACCCACTAATCGCAACTCGCTGTTGATCCACCGTGGTGAACTCTGCCGTAGTCACTTCTGGGCCAAATACCGTCACACCATTGGGCAAACTCAACGTTGATTGTTCGGTCAGATAATCATGATTGCCATAACTCAGATAAACGCCAATGCCGGCATCAACCAATCGCTGGAGTTGATCCCGTAAAAAGAGTTGGGCCTGCACACTTTGTGTATCCCGGTCAAAGAGATCCCCAACTAAAACAACAAAATCAACCCGTTCTTTAATGGCGCGATCCACTAACCGTTGGGTCGCCGTAAAGGGCGCCTGATAGACCCGTTGCTTCACTGCCGCAGGTAAATCACTTAATCCCCGAAAGGGACTGTCTAAATGTAAGTCAGCTGCATGAATGAATTTCACGTTTTCTCTCCTAAAAAAACGCCGAAGCCAACGACTTCGACGTTTCCATGTTCACTCCAAGTCTAATGACCGCTACTAAAAATTAGTTCCGGTAAAGATCTTGAATTGGTTTCGTAATTTCAGCGTTCAACTTAGCTAATAAGTCGTTAACGCCCTTTTCATGGTCCATCAAAGCCTTGATCAAGTCAGTTTCGCCGACCTTGTTAGCAAGCTCTTGAGCGTGCTTCATGTCGTCTTCACTTAATTGTTGGCCTTGCATCTGCTTTTGTTGCAGATCGAGTTGGACCGTTTGGAAGTCCTTAAATAAGTCGTAAGCGGTTTGGTCCGCCTTCATTGCGTCGTAAGCGGCCTTTAACGCCGTAAATTCTTCGGAACTTGCTAATTGGTCGCGTAGTTCGCCGGCCGTTGCTAAAATATCTGCCATGTGTCAGATTCCTCCTGTCAGTTCATTCAATCATTGTATCATGGCTAAGGGGCACTTCACAATGCCGGCTGGTTAAAATTCAGCTGGTCAAAGCCTAAGTGAGACACTAATTACCAAACGCATCATCCCACCACCGCTTAACGGTATCTGCGGCGTTATTAACGCCCTGTTTAACTTGATCACCGACGGATGATGCACCGTTGGTCACGTTATCCCAGAAACTGGAGTCCGATTGCTGAGCTTTGGCCAAGGTCGAGGCATCCTTCACGTTAAACGAGGTCTGCTTCGTGTACGGCAAAATCTCTTCCATCTCGGTCTTAAACAGTGGTCCAACCCCCGTACCACTTAGATTTTCCAAGTGATGATTTTGGTTGGTGTTGTCAAATCCTTCCCAGGTCGCCAAGACTACATCCGGGGTGTAACCCACGATCCACTTATCCCGAGTCGCATCACCATCACCCGTTGCATCGGCTTCAGTACTCCCAGTCTTGCCGGCAACTGAGTAGCCGTACGGTTTGGCAGTGGCGCCAGTCCCACTATTGAAGACGCCAAGCATCATACTCGTCATCTGTTTGGCAACTTTAGATGACATCACGCGAGTCGACGTGACATCCGGATTGCTGACAACAACGTTGCCGTTGGCATCCACGATTTTACGGATGTAGTGCGGTTCAGTGCGTTCCCCATCGTTTGCAAAGGCTGAGTAAGCACCCGCTAACTGTTGTGGTGAAACGCCTTCGCTTAACCCACCAAGGGCTAACGCTAAGTTTTTGTCGGATTTAGTGACAGGTAGTCCAAACTTTTTAACGGACTGGTAGCCTTTATCAACACCAATTTTATTCAATAACCACACCGCTGGCGCGTTCATACTCTGCGCCAACGCGGTATACATCGGCACTTTACCCGAGTACACATTGTTATAGTTTTTCGGCGTATAGTGATTGGTCCCATACGACGTTTTCTTATCCTGTAACATCGAATCGTAGAAATACCCGTTTTCCAGTGCCGGCGTGTAAACTGCGATTGGCTTAATGGTTGAACCCGGTTGACGCGTAATCTGGGTTGCTCGGTTATAGCCTCGGAACACGTGCTTCCCACGGCCACCAACAACGGCCATCACCCCACCGTTATTGGGATTCAAGGCAACTGAAGCCGCTTGAACCTTCGTTCCATCGGCGGCATTTTGCGGGAACAAATAACTGTTCTTAAAGTTAGTCTGTAAACTGGATTGATAATTCTGATCTAGGTAAGTATAAATTTTATACCCATGATTCATAATTTCAGACTCCGTTAACCCATACTTCGAAATCGCTTCATTGATCACAGCGTCGAAGTAGTAAGGATACCGGTACGAATCATTATATTGATAGGTATCACTAGTCACCACGGCTGTCTGCTGGTAAGCCTTCGCCTGCTGTTCGGTGATTGCACCAGTTTCAGCCATCAGCCCCAGCACGGTGTTACGCCGTTCCTTAGCGGCCTGTGGGTGGTCAATTGGATTATAGCCGCTTGGTGACGTCAACATGCCTGCCAACACCGCTGCTTGTGGCACGGTTAAGTTGGCCGCCGAGGTCCCGAAGTATTTTTCAGCTGCGTCTTGGACGCCCCAAACACCATTGCCGAAGTAAGCGTTATTCAGGTACATCGATAAAATATCTTTCTTAGTATAAACGTTCTCAACTTCAACCGATAAGAAAAGTTCCTTGAGCTTTCGCGTAAAGGTCTGTTCCTGCGTCAAATACGCGTTTTTCACTAACTGTTGCGTCAGCGTACTCCCACCACCACTAATGTAGTTGCGGTGCAGCAGCTTATTCTTGGCTAACAGGAAAAACGCCCGCGCAATCCCCTTAACTGAAAACCCGTACTCGTGATAAAAGTTCCGGTCTTCAGTTGAAATAACCGCTTTTTGAACGTTCGTCGAAATATGATCAAGCGACACATAGGTCCCCTTTTGCGCATACAACGACCCCGCTCGCTGATTCTTTTTATCATAAATATAGGTGGTTTTTTCAAGTTGGGCCTTTAAATCACCAACGTTGGCGGTTTTTGCTTGGAACGTCAAAACAGCGCTCAAGATAAAGACAACCGCCAACACAATCGTGATTAGCCACCGGGTCAGCTGGTATCGGTGCCAGACCTTACCTAATCGCCGTTTAAAGCGATGATAGTACGGCGCCAACCAGGCCCGGAATCGCTCAAAATATTGATTTCCCCGATTATTGTTCATCAAAAAACTCCTCAACCATTTTCAAGATTTGCACTATTCATTCTATCATAACTTTGACGAACGCCTCTGACTGCGCCGAAACTTTAATAACCCTTAAACAGCCGTTTTGATCTGCTAACACTAAAAAAGCACGCCCGCATCCCGTTACGGGACATGGACGTGCTCACTTCGTTAACCAAAATCGTTAATGAACGATATCCGGATTCATGTTTTCAGCAATTTCATCGTTCAACTGCTGAGCAACATCAGCATTCGGACTAATCACCAAAATCGTATCGTGTCCGGCAAGCGTGCCGACCACTTCTGGTAACTTTAAATCGTCTAAAATCGCCGCTAAGAGGTTGCCGTTACTTGGCAACGTTTTAATCACGTTGATAAATTCGATCCGAGTCAACCCAATTACCACTTCATTAATGGTTTCACGTAAGTGTTCTTCTTCTGATTTATTTCCAGGCTTAAAGATTGTATAACGCAAGTGTCCATGGCCATCTTGGGCTTTGACTACCTGCATCTCACGAATATCTCGTGAGATTGTTGCTTGCGTCGCCTTAATCCCAATTTCTTTTAGATGACGCATTAGGTCTTCTTGCGTACCAATCGGATATTGATTGATTAATTGTTCAATTCGCGATTGACGAATACTTTTCTTCATTCCTAATGCAGCCCCCTTGTTGTTCTAACACTGTGATTATTATAGCAAAATTAAAAATGAATTGAAAGCACCTTTTTAAATAAGTATTCAAAACATATTGAATATCAATTTGACAGTCACTATTCGACAGTCGTTTTATTCACTAACAATCCCACCCTAGGCCAATTTCTACCCTAACGTTATTATTTTCATAAAAATTCATCTTAAAATGGATAACGTCCTAACCAGTAACCGGTAATCGGTGGTTAAAATTGATGGGCTTCACAGAATTCAACTGGCTTAACGGCCTTGTACATCATTAGTTAGAATTATTTTATTAATCATGGTGTCTTATAATGAGGATGGATTATTGCTGTCGCTTGTGTCCAGCGTAAGTGTTGGGTGCGATTTGGGTGAAGGCTGTTTGTCGTCGCTTCGCTCGCCAAAGCCGCATGAAAACCGGCGCTCTCAGGATACAAAATTCGGCGCCGCTTAAACTGTTATTTCCAGGGTTCCTGAAGTTGTAAGAATTTGTCAACCACGCGCTTTCTGGCCACCACGCCGAATGGTGCTGCGCGAGACTGAGAGCTGCATGCAAGGCGACATCGGTAAACCCGCCAGGCCCGGGCGCCTTCACCGATGTCGCCTTGCACACTGCTCTCAACCCGTCTCGCTCCGCACACTTACGCTGGACACAAACGACAACAAAAAAAGCGAACCAGCCCAAGCCAGTTCGCTTTCGTAAGTTCAACCTTAAATTACATTTCGTCAGGTGCTTCAACGCCCAATAGACGCAGTGCTTCCTTCAAAACAGTTGAGACACTCTTAACCAAAGCCAAACGTGCTGGTTTTTCAGCATCGTCAGCTAAGATCTTAGAATGTGCATAGTACTTGTTGAAGGCTTTTGCCAAACGAATCGAGTATTTGGCGATGTCAGATGGTTCGAATTCCTTCAAGGCAGTGACAACCGTATCTGGGAAGTCAGCCAAAGCCTTAACCGTTTCCCAAGCTTCTGGGTCGGATAACTTCGCGCCGGTTTCTGGAATCGTCACGTCGCTAGCCTTCCGCAAGATGCTTTCTGCCCGGGCGTGTGCATATTGAACGTATGGGCCAGTTTCACCTTCGAACTTCAATTGATCGGCCAAGTTAAAGTCGATACTGTTCATCCGTTCGTTCTTCAAATCGCCAAAGATAATAGCGCCGACCCCAACTTGTTTCGCAACTTCGTCCTTGTTAGGCAAATCAGGATTCTTTTCAGCAATCTGCTTCTTGGCCATTTCAATGGAATCATCCAACACTTCGTCCAACAAGATGATCCGGCCTGAACGAGTTGACAACTTCTTACCATCTACGGTGATCAAACCAAATGGAATGTGGTGTAAGTCCTTAGCTGAAGCTAAGCCCATTTCAGTCAATACGGCCTTCAATTGCTTGAAGTAGTACATTTGTTCTGAACCAACAACGTAGAGGTTCATGGCTGGGTGATAAGTCTTATCACGGTATACGGCCGTTGCAATATCCCGTGTAATGTAAAGGGAAGCACCGTCACTCTTCAAGATTAAGGCTGGGTTCAAGTCGTATTTGCTCAAATCAACCACTTGGGCGCCTTGTGATTCATGAAGTAAGTCCTTTGCTTTTAATTCATCAACAACGGCTTGCATCTTATCGTTGTAGAACGCTTCACCATTGTAGGTGTCAAACTTAACCCCCAACTTGTCGTAAATGGCGTTGAAGGCCTTCAATGATTCTTCACGGAACCAAGCCCAAAGGTGGTGCGCTTCTTCATCACCATCTTCCAGCTTCTTGAACCATTCACGCGCTTCGTCATCCAATTCTGGATGTTCAACGTCTTCTTTATGGAACTTAACGTAGTATTTGACCAAGTTTGAAATTGGGTCTTTCTTAACGTCTTCTTCGTTGCCCCACTTCAGGTAGGCGGTGATCAACTTCCCAAATTGCGTTCCCCAGTCACCCAAGTGGTTATCCTTGATCGGGTTGTAGCCGTTCTTCTTCAGAATCTCAGCAATCGAGTTCCCAATAACGGTTGACCGCAAGTGCCCCATTGAGATTGGCTTGGCAATGTTAGGTGATGACATGTCGATTGGCACGTTACCGTTGTTGCCGTTTTCGTTTTGACCGTAATCGGCACCTTCAGTTAACACTTGAGTTAAAATGTCAGCACTGAAGTTCGCCTTGTCCAAGAAGAAGTTCACATAAGGGCCGGCAACTTCCACCTTGTCAAACTGAGTCGTATCGATTTGATCAACGATGTCAGCAGCAATTTGTTGTGGCGCCTTCTTGAAGATCTTAGCTAAGGTGAAAGCTGGAAAGGCGTAATCACCCTTAGCTGAGTCCTTAGGCCGTTCAATTTTTTGGTAAATATCGGTAACTGACAGATTATCTGCCAGCGCTGGTGCTAACGTATCCGCAACGAGTTGTTTGTAATCCATGTTTGCGCTCCTATTCATAATTGACATTTTCTGTATCGACGACGTGGGCATAAAAAAAGTCTCTTCTCCACAATGATCCATTGTAAGAGACGAGACGACCCGCGGTACCACTCTTGTTGATATAACTATCCACTCAAGGCTATTCAACTAAACGTTCTACAAAGCGCGCCTTGTGCTGACCGTTACCTGGCTTCCACCTACCCAGATTCGCTACTCACGGTATGCCACACAATTCCTCTTTGATCATTGAACGACGACTACCCAAGGTAATCTCACTTTTAGTAGTTTATAACAGCTGTCCCGAAGTTACAAGTCCCACTAAGATTAAAATTTTCTCATAAACACAGCGATTTGCCGCCATTAATTGACATTAACTGTCAAGCTCATTAAAATTAGGTGTTATTCCGATTGGAAAGGATCTTTGAAATGAGTGATAGAAAGAAACATGCCAATCTATTTTTACGCAAAGATATCAAAACTGACATCTTTAAGAAAACTGGGTTGGAAAAGTCGTTAACTGCTTTTAGTTTGATTACGATGGGCGTAGGGGCCATCGTTGGTGCGGGGATCTTTATCACCCCGGGGATCATTGCTGCCAAATACACTGGTCCTGGCGCCTTTCTCGCCTTCATCTTAGCCGCGGTTGTTTGTTCGCTGGCGGCACTGTGTTATTCGGAATTTTCATCAACAATTCCCTTAGCTGGTAGTGCGTATACATACATATATGCAGTATTCGGCGAATTTATCGCCTGGATACTGGGTTGGGCATTAGTCTCAGAATACTTATTCTCAGTGTCAGCGGTGGCTGCGAGTTGGTCATCGTACTTCCAAAACATCTTAGCGGGCTTTCATCTCTACTTACCAGAGGCCCTTCGAGCGGCCTATGGCACGGCGGGGATGCCCCACGCGTTCTTTGACCTACCAGCATTTGTGATCATCATGATCATTTCGTTCTTGCTGATTGGTGGGGTTCGTGAATCCGCTCGAATCAACGCCATCATGGTCATCTTAAAAATCGTGGTGATCATTTTATTCATTATCGTGGGTGTCTTCTACGTCCGTCCCGAAAACTACAATCCCTTCTTACCATTTGGGATGAAGGGTGTCGTTTCCGGTGCGGCGGTTGCCTTTTACGCCTATATCGGGTTTGACGCGGTCTCAACGGCTGCCGAAGAAGTTAAGAACCCGCAACGCAACGTGCCAATCGGTATCATCGGCTCCCTTTTACTGGCAACGGCGCTTTACATTGCACTCTCGGTTGTTTTAGTTGGAATCGTTAAATACACCCACTTAAACGTTGCCGATCCCGTTGCCTATGCGCTTCACTTTATTCACCAAGACTGGGTTTCTGGGATTGTTTCGCTTGGGGCCGTCATTGGGATGACCACCGTTTTGATCGTCTTTCTTTACGGTGGGACCCGGTTGGTCTTTGCCATCAGCCGTGACGGTTTGATGCCTAAATTATTCAGTCAATTGAACCCTAAAACCCACGTTCCGGTCACCAACACTTGGTTATTTGGGATTTTAGGGAGTGTCTTTGCCTGCATTATCCCTATCGACAAAATCACGGAATTGGTTAACATCGGGACCCTCTTCGCTTTTGCGATGGTCTCCATTGGGATCGTCTTTCTCCGGCGCAATCCTGAATTTAGCCAACTTGATTCTGCCTTCCGAGTACCGTTCTACCCGGTATTACCCATCATTTCATTTATCTTGTGTGTCATTTTAATGTTGGAACTAAAGGCCTTCACTTGGATTGCCTTCTTCATCTGGCTGATCATTGGATTGATCTTCTACTTTAGCTATGGCTACCGCCACAGTGTGGTTCGAAAACGGCATCAGGAACAAGACTAAGCTACAAGAAACCCTCGAATTGTTTTCGGGGGTTTTTTACTGTCGTTTGTGTCCAGCGTAAACATTCTTCTGTTCAGTTTGTGAAGTTTGATTTGCGTGAACTGTCGATTCCGGTAAGCGGCTAGGTTCCTGCTGTGGGGCCGGTCTGAGCCAAAGGGCGGTCTCAAACCTCGAAGTTAAGCCTCGCCAAAACCCGTGCGAGTCTTAACTTCGTCCCCGATGATTGGTGGTTGTCGGAAGAACGCCAACAACCACCAATCATCGCGACACAGCATCCACCTAGCTGCTTACCGAAATCTTACTTTGGCGCAATTCGGCACTATTGTAGACCATCTCAAGTGCTTAACTGAACGGTATGCTACAGTATGACAGCGATTGATGTTAACTCGGTAAACAGCACAATTGTTCAGTAGTCGTCATTTCCGCGATGAACAAGTCTATCTTGAACATTGACTCAACTCGCTTGAACGTACTGCTGACTCGATGTCGTTACGTTGCCATTCAACACTTGCTGAGATGCTTGCAATTGTCAGCGTGCGACAGTTTGGCCCTTCATGATAAATTTTCGAGAGTGCGGTAATCGATGCCGAAAACCCGCAAACAAGAGGTCGGTCAGAAAATTGGGCTCAGCCGTGAAATTTCACTTAGCTGGTGAACTTCCAGCTTAGTGAAAGGCCGAATTCTGAGACGTGTTTTTCCGGCTCAGAATCGTGCCCACGGCGTTCCAGCCCAAATTTTCTGACCGACCGGTTGTGCCCACAATATCCCCCATGATTAACGAGCCAACGAAGCCGAATTTCACAAACTTCGCACACTATCGCTGGACACAAGCGTAACAAAAAAGGCTACCTCATCCGATTTTGATAATCAGATCAGGCAACCTTTTGATTTATTCGGTTAATTCCAAATTAACATTTAGGTCGTTGCCGTTAAAGCAGTCGAACAACCCCAACACCGGCAATCATCACAACTAACCCAATCAGTTGAATCGATGTGACCGGATTACGTTTCGAAGCGAGCCAACCAAATTGATCGATCAACAAGCTCCCAGCCATTAAACCAACTAACACAATGATGACGGCTAACCCCGTTCCCACTAACGGAACAAGGTAAATGTTGCCGAGGATATAAAACGACCCAATAAAGCCTCCAATCCACATCCACCATGGATTATGACCGTTAGCCGGACTTTGATAGTGCCACTTCAAGCGCAACACTAACACAATGAGTCCCAACGCGACCGTCCCAATTAAAAATGAAATGAAGGCGGCCTGAATCTTTGAATTCAAGACCAGGCCAAGATGACCGTTAATGGCCGTTTGTGACGCACTCAGCATCCCCGCAAAAACGCCAAACAAGCGCCATAGCATTAAGTGACTGCCTTTAGGTGTTGCCTCAAGAACGCTTTCGTAGCCACCTTGACCCGTTTTTCGGGCCAGCCAATCGTTTCCCGCAACCGTGATGATGACCCCTACCAAAACGAGTAATGCCCCCAGTCCACGAACCAGTGTTAACTGACTGACCGGCGAATGGAACCAGCCAAAGTTATCGATCAACAAACCAGCCAGAATTTGGCCGAGGACGGGCATAATGACCGTTTGAACACTCCCAATCTTGGGAAACAGGACAATATTACCGGTTAAGTAAACTACCCCAAACAGACCACCTAACCACAACCAAGCCGGCTGCGTTGTAATGACAGTTGAAGCAATCAACAACGTATGCTGTTCGAATAATGTAATGGCGGCTAGAAAAAGCGTGCCAATTAAAAATGAAATAAACGAGGCCCAAAACGGCGAACCTAGCGACTGCCGCAAACGGGAATTCACACTCGTTTGCATCGGTAGTCCCACTCCAATGGTCAACCCGATGATAATTGCTAACATGTTCCAACCTCCACGCCTTGATTTAATGACCCCACATTATAGCCCGAATCCTCAAAATTAACCAATATTTTTCTCATTATTGGTACTGAGTTAAAATCATCGCAGTGTATTGTTTAAATGCCACTAAGAATGATTCATTGCCCGTCACGCGTGCATGCACACCTAATGATAGTAAAAAACGGTACGTTGCTTCACGTTGTGGCAGTTCGAGAGTCGCGGTAAACTGTTCTGCCGTTTCGTCACGAATCACCTGACGCCCAAACCGTTCAACGATCACGTCTCGAACAACGTTGTCCGCAACCAACGTTATCTCAGTCATTACTGGATGATCAAAGCCACCCCATGACAATTGTTCTTCCGGTAGCGGTCGCGGATCAAACGTCGTCGCTAAAAAGGTCACCGTTTTGATTCGTGATAACCGAAACGTCCGAAACGCTGCTCGCTCAAGACTGTATCCTTGAATGTACCAGCGCTCACCCTTATACGTTAACCGATAGGGCTCGATTTGTCTGGTACTCCCCTGACCCGTTCGATCACTGTAGGTAAACGAAACTAACTGATGGGCTTGAATCGCTTGACTAAACTGTTCTGCGAGTGCTTTGAGTTCCTCACTTCCTGTCCAATCGGCATGTTGAACCGAAAGTGCCGTTCGCTGTTCGGGTTGATACATCGCTTGAATTTTTTGAACCGTTGCTCGAATCGCTGGCGTATCGATCAGTGATTGCACCCCGCCAAGGGCAACAAGCAGGTTGCCGATATCCGATTCCGTCAGCAGTTTTTTATCAACTTTATAATTTGGTAAAATACCAATCCCACCATTTCGCCCACGAGTGGTATAAATCGGGATGCCAGCTAGGTTAAGCGCGTCAACGTCGCGATAAATCGTCCGCGTCGTGACTTCAAACTGCGTTGCCAGCTCGGAAGCTGAAACCGTTTCTTGGCGCAATAAAATCATCACCATATTCAATAACCGACTTAATCTCAAAATTCGTCATCCTTTTTATAATACCTGACAAACAGTCGTCAAGTATTGCTTGATATGCTTAGTTTATCAGAAAGGGGCTCAAAACGATATGACGATGATCGAAAACTACGCCGTCAAGGCCTTTCCGCAACAAACCATTACCGGCTATGAGACGTTGACCTACTATGCAGGTACCGAGACCGTAACTCCAGTCTTAAAACTCGAAGCCAGACGCATCCCAGCCGGTGACTATCTAATTATGGCTGGCAAGGGCGGTCCTAGTCGTCAATTATTTGACGCATTGATCAGGCATTTTTTCAATAAAGTGCTACCACAACACCCAGACCTTTATCGCGACGATAGGTTCATTGTTGAAGCCCTTTTAAACGATAATCCTCAGGATGCCGAAGTTGAACTCCGGATTCCGATTAACTTACCTAAAAACTAACTGATGACTCATAAAGGAGATCGACCCATGACTTACACCCTCATTACTCGCGATGCACAAACCATTTACGGCTGGTCAGCCGAACTCGTGACCCCATCACGCACCAACTTAGCCGAGTTGAGTCAACAAAAACAAGCCCTGCTTGACGAGTATCAAACTGAGCTTACAGACGGATTAATGGCTGTGAACAGCAACCAAGATGGCCAACAGCACTACTTAGTCGGTCAAGCTAGTGTCACGAAACGGCCAAGTACCTTCACGTTACCAGCCGGTCAGTATGCACAATTTGACCTCACCTTCTCGGATCGTATCAACCTCGATCAGCTCATCGGGCGTAGCTATGGAGAACTCGCGCAAGTTACCGGGCTTCAAATTGCGGGGAACTTCAACCTCGAAGCATTTGTTAATCAACATCAGGTTCAGTTCTTTGTTCCAGTTCACATGCTTCAATAACGTACATCAATAAAGGGCGACACCGGGGTCTCAAGTTGAGACCCTGTGTCGCCCTTTATTGATTTGATTTTTTCAACCAGCCAATTATTCTTCTTTTGCCGTACCTGCACGCGCTGTTAATTGCGATAACGGTAAGACTTTCAACACTAACTGAATGAGGATCACATAGATGACAAAACTAATGATTTCTTGCGGTACCCGGGTGACAAAGAGTGTTTTCCAAGCCAATCCATACATCATCCGCAGCCACAAACTGTTCAAAAATAAGTTAAAACCAAAGTTGACCACAAATGCGGCCAAACTAATTCGCCACAGGGTCAGCGGCTTTTGATACAGACACAGACCAAACGTATACCCCGTTAAAATTGCGGTTAACACGAAGCCAATAAAAAACGCGAACTTGGGAAATAGTAGCATCGATAATAAATAAGCCAGTCCGGTTGCACCTGCCGTGATTTTTGGCGGAAATAATCGCGCCATAATTGCTGTTACAATAAATGAAAAGGTAATTTTAGTCATCAATAGTTGAATCGACAAAAAACTACCCAGTAAAATTTGCATCGCCATCAGACTGCCTAATACCGATACCCCATAAGCACTGCGCCAGTTTAACTGCTTTTCTCTCATCTCTCATACCATCCTTTAACCAATCTAAGGTTTAGTTGTCACTGTCGTTGATTCGCTTCTTATGCCAATTATTAATTTTTAGCGTGTTGTTGCGCAATTAAATCAGCTTGTAATTCTGCCAATTGTTGGGTGATATAAACCGGATAATGGTCCGGATTCACTAAACGTTGGGTTGCTTCTGGTAATTCTGCAAGGCGTTGCTGACTAAACCGTTGAATAGCGAAACAATCTGTTTCTACGGCTGCCGTTGTTTTCGGCGAGAGCACGGTGTGTTGTAATTCGCGTGCCACAAAATCACCTAATTGTTGCTGTGAGCGGGTCGCCAGCGGATTTAGGGCCACAACCGTCATCCCTGATGCGAGCTTCTCATCCGCCAGGGCAATCACGTCACCAATTGCGCGCGTCGTTCCTTGTTGATACAACCGATAAACCCGTTTTAACCCCGGTAACGTCGTTTTCTCACGGCTAGCGCTAACCTTAATCTTCGGAATCAACTGGCCATTTTGACTAATTGCAGCCAACTTGTACACGCCACTTAATACGGGCGACGACGCACTTGTGATCAACTGTTCACCGACCCCGAAATTATCAATGGGCGCACCCTCTTTTAATAACGACGTCATAACGGCTTCATCCAATGCGTTAGAGGCCGTAATCTTAGCATCAATAAACCCGGCTTCATCCAATTGTCGTCGAGCGCCAGCTGCCAACTGCGCAATATCCCCGGAATCGATTCGAATCCCCACCGGTCGATGTCCGGCCGCCGCTAGTTGTTTAAAGACCCGAATGGCGTTTGGCACTCCAGATGACAAGACATCGTAAGTATCAACTAACAACGAAGCATTATCCGGATAAATCGCCGCCCACTTCTGGAACGCTGTTAACTCATCCGGAAAGGCTTCGATCCACGCATGCGCCATCGTTCCAGCAGATGGTAGGTTGAATCGCTTAGCCGCTAAGACATTCGAGGTGCTGGCACAACCACCAATTATCGCTGCTCGGGCGCCCAATGTTGCGGCATCGGGTCCCTGTGCCCGCCGTGCACCAAATTCCATCACTGGCCGTCCTTCCGCCGCAACCGTAATTCGACGTGCCTTAGTCGCAATTAGCGATTGATGGTTGACCAAATTCAAAACGAAGGTTTCCAACAACTGCGTTTGCCACAACGGTCCCTGAATCGTGAGGAGTGGTTCTTGCGGAAATACCGGGGTCCCCTCTGGCATCGCCGTAATCTCACACTCATTTTTAAATTCAGCAAGTTGGGTTAAAAACGCCTCGCTAAACAAGTTAAGTCCCCGTAGATAGTCAATCTCCGCCTCATCAAAGTGCCAGTTGCGCACCGTTTCGACCACCTGAGCCAGTCCGGCAGCAATCACAAAACTCCCCTGATCCGGCACTTTACGGTAGAACACGTCAAAAACGGCTTCTTCATCCGGTAACGTCTGGGCGTAGCCGTTAGCCATTGAAAACTCGTACAAATCAGTTAGCAACGCTAAATTATCCATCATCTATCCCTTCTTCGGTTCAGTTTAATAACACCCCTTAACCAACGATCCCCCTTTTAACTGCATCACATAAAAGTATTAACTACTTTTACATTATTCTCATCATAATCGATTCATTTCTATTTTACAAGTAATCACTAACAAAAAGCGGGATAACCTGTCAAGAACGTTCGTCTTTACAGGTTATCTCGCTTGAATTGACCTATTCAGTCATTGATTTTTCCCAAAATGCTTTGGTGTCAACACCAGTTTGACGTGCTAGTTGTTCAAGTTGATCCACTTCCGAAGTCGTTAGGGCTAACTGCGTTGCGCGTTTCTCGTCCGCAACGTACTTTTGTCTCGTTACGCCAACGATCGGCAACGTGCCCTTCCCGATTGCCCAAGCCGTTGCCACATCGGCAACTGAGGCGTGGTGCTGTTGGCCGATTTGTTGCATCGCAGTCGTTAACGCCGTGAGCTGCGGTAGGACTTGGTTGTAGACCTTCGCTCGATTACTACCAGCCGGCAGTGGATGGTCCACGTTGTATTTACCCGACAACGCGCCCTGTTCCAACACCATATAAGCAAAGAAATCAATACCGCGTTCCCGACAATAGTCGAGAATGCCCGCCTCTTCAGAAGACCGGTACAGCAAGCTGTAATGGTTTTGAACTGCCGCTAATGGGATCCCAGCTTCGGCTAAAATATCACTTGCCCGCTTAATTTGAGCTAAATTATGGTTCGAAACGCCAACGTGTTTGACCAAACCATTTTTAACTAACGGAATCAACTGTTGCGTCCACTTGTCAACATCAGCCGGGTTATGAATCCAGTACAGATCAACGTAGTCCGTATGCAGCCGTTTTAGGCTTTCTGCCAGCATATCCGCCATGGGTGTCGGGCCATCGTTCGCAATTTGGGGCGTGAACTTGGTCGACAAATAATATTCGGACCGCTTATACGGCATTAACATGTTACCCAGTAACTTTTCAGAACTACCTTCACCGTACACTGCTGCCGTATCCCACAAGTTAAAACCGACTCGCATTGCAGCGTCAACTACTTGGCGCAACCGAGTTTCACTCAAATGATTGCCGAAGATTCGGTCACCACCGTTGGCCCCTGAGCCCCAAGACCAAGTGCCCATTGCTAACTTTGCATCAAACATGTCATCACCCCTAATTGGTATATTCGAAGTTTAAATCTTCCAACCGGTTCATATGTTGCAAAACCGCTTGAATGTCATCGATTTCGGCCAATAACATCACCGCACCGGTCCCTTCTCCAGCGGCCAAGTTAAAGTCCAAGTATGGTTTCAACCCCAAGTGCTCAAGAACGCGATTTGCACCAGATTCTTTAGAACTATGAGAAGCAATTAAATGCTGAGTAACACCAGGTTGAATTGCTTCGGCCAAGAGCGCCGATGTATCGGAAAGGAACCCATCCAAAATAAGGGGAACGCCGTGTTCGGCCGCACATAAAATCGCGCCAGTCTTGGCCCCTAATTCAAATGCACCAAGTTTACTCAACACATCGATTGGATCAGTCGCATCTGGCTGCCACTGTTTAACCGCCGTTTCGACAACCTTTAACTTATTTTGAACTGTGGCGTCCTTCACGTGAGATCCCGCACTGACCACGTCAGCAACCGGCACGTTTAACATTGTGGCAACAATTGCGGAGGCCAAAGTTGTATTGCCTAAGCCAGCTTCTCCAATCAACAATAGGTCAGTTCCGGCTTCAATTGCTTCAAGTGCAGTATCATAGCCAACTTTAATTGACTGAATGGCTTCTTCTCGACTCATTGCGGGGGCCTTTAAAATATCATTTGTTCCCGCTTTGATTCGCTTATCGATCAATTTTGAATTCACGTGGTGTGGCCCGGCTAAACCAACATCGTAAACTTTAACCTCACAGCCCCGCGCAATTGCCAACGCTGATACCGCTGCATGGCCGTCCGCAATGTTATCCGCCAAGATATTCGTAATTGGTTCAGACGTTGCTGAAACGCCTTCGACCACCACGCCGTTATCCGCTACGTAAACAAGACAAGTCCGCTTAGCAACTTGAATGTCCGCCGTTTGCTGAATCCCAGCAATATCGATTGCAAGTTCTTCTAGTCGCCCCAACCCGCGAATCGGTTTCGCTAGGTTATCCAATTTTGCCTGTAATTGATCACGAGCCGTTGTTGAGATTGGACTCAAAGGTTGCAAAAATGCTAATTTTTCCATTCGTAAAATCTCCCTATCCTGACGATCATTAATTTTAATCTCACTATCATTTTGTCGTGCTTTTAGGCGAGCGTCAAGTTCTTTTTGCAACCGGTTACAATTGTTGGGTTATTGGTGAGAGATTGTCTTAGTTTTGTGGGAAATCTTTATGATAGTTGCGTTTTTTGGGAATTGACTTATATGCACGGACTTGGTTAAGTCGGCTGATTATGGGAGCGTGTAGCGGTTGCGAGCAACAGTTGGTGAGATTATAACGAATCGGATTTATAGGTGGGTGTCTCCCGATTACCTAGCCGAAACGTGTTCCACAAGGCAGAGAGCTGCACGTAAGCTACTGCCACCACAAACTCCAAAACCCGGAGTTTCTGGCGCCAGTAACTTACGCTCCGCTCTCTAACCGCCTTGTTCCACACTCTACAAAAAAACAGCCCCCCGTCTCTCCTCAGGGGGCTGCTAAATGTTACATACCCTAGGCATCCGCCTGCTGGGCATTCTCTTTTTCGTTAATCATGCTAATGCCAATATACATGGCAAAGAGCATCAAGAACAACGCTAATACCGCCATCATTTCAACTGCCACGGACGTTGCGGTTAACGCCAACATCATCATTGGCACTGCTAAACCGATATAACTTAACGTGGTTACCACGCGGTCAACGGTAAATAAATTCCAACGACGTTGTCGTAACTGTTCATCAAATTGTGGTTTAAACAATCTGTACGTCATATAAACCATACAATTGACTAAGGTGAGATACCCTGAAAGTGATGGTTTAAAAATCGCAGCCATCATCGTCAATACTGACCACAACAGCCCACTCACTAACATCAATGGTACAACAATTTTCAAACTCACTTTCATGGTAGCACCCCGCCTTTCAACGATTTATCCGGACAATCAAACTCAACTGTTATAGTTAACACCTATTATTGTGAAAATGCTAGTGCTATTTTCACAATTTTCATAAGTTAAGAAAATGAAAGCGGATAACGCATGAATTAGCAAAATGCAACCGCTTTTTATAGCGATTTTTTGACCACCCTTAATCTCGATTAAGGCACTTGAATGATGTACGGTCCATACTGTGGGACCTCAACAATTTGAATACCTAGCCCAAAGACCTGCTGTAACAATTCTGCGTCAAAACAATCTTTTGCTGGCCGATCCGCAATTAACTGTCCCTGCTTTAACAACCAGACATGATCACTCACCATTAAGGCTTGGTTAATATCGTGGAGTACTAAGACAACCGTCATGTGTAACGTATGTTGTAACTCGCGAATCAGTGTCATTAAGTCCCGTTGATGCCCAACGTCTAAGTACGTTGTCGGTTCGTCTAAAAACAGCATTTGCGGTTCCTGCGCCAACGCGGCTGCAATCCAAACGCGTTGCTGTTGACCACCAGAGAGTGAAGACAACCACCGTTCTGCCATCGTATCAAGGTGAACTTGAGCTAAGTATGGCTGAATTTCGTCATCAGTAATTGTTGCTAACAATGAATGACTCGCCAGCCGCCCCATTTTCACCACGTCTTTAACCCGTAGATCATCATAAACAGCGTGTTGCTGGCTAACAAATGCCATTGTTTGTGCGCGTTGCTTCAGTGACAGATTCTGTAGCGGCTGACCTTGCATCCTAATTTGGCCTTCCTCAGGCATTAATTGACCCAACATTAGCTTTAACAGGGTTGTTTTCCCGGCCCCATTAGGACCAATAATCGATAAGATTTGACCAGTTGGGACCGTTGCGGTGACTTCCTGAATTGAAGTTGAGGCCCCTGAATACCGAAAACTAACGTGATCTAACTCCAATCTGGTCCCTCCTTTGCACCCAAAATACGAGAAATGGTCCACCGAGAACCGTCAACAAAGTCGCTGCTGATAATTCACTTGGTAAAACAATCAGTCGACCAATTGTGTCAACGACCAACACTAACCACGCACCACCAAAGATTGACGCTGGGATCAACGTTAGATAGTCGCTCCCCACCAGTCGTCGCGCAACGTTGGGCACAATGATGCCCACAAATGGCAATACGCCAACCACGGCTGTCACACTAGCTGATAAATAGACAATCAGTCCTAGGAGACTAACACGCATTAGTTTGGCCGAAACACCCATCGTCGCTAACTGCTCATCTGGCAATTTCAGGTGATTAGCCCACGGCGCTAATATTAATGCGATGCTTAATCCCACACCACCCGTTAGCAATAGTTGCCAAACGGATGGCCAGGTCAATCCGTTGAACCCTTGAACAGTGCCAATCGTCACGCCATGCGTGATGACTTGCTGTAACCCCACAAAGGTCAAATTCAACGCCACACCTACGATAATCAGCTGGTAAGGTCGGCTTAGCGTCTTACGGTTCATTAACAAACCAAAGGCAATCGTGCCACCGAGAAGTGCTAAAATCAGCTTTTCACCGACAAATCCCGGCAGAATCAAACTACCAACAACAATCAGCAAGTCACCCGCACTGGCGATTCCCAGAATACTCGGATCCGCCAGTGAATTTCGAAATACCGCCTGACTTAAAGCACCAGCGGTTGCCAACACACTACCACCAATTAGGCTAGCAACGATTCGGGGCAACCGATAATTTAACAGCAGATTCAATGCTGCTGGTTGCCGACCATGAACAGCCTGCCAAATCACCGTACCATTTAAAAAGCGCGTTCCGGCCATTAATGCTAGACCAATCGTGATCATCATAATGACCCCAAAAATAAAACTAATGCATCGTTCTCGTTTCATCACGTCTTCACTCCTCCGGATACAGCCAGTCAGAAACCCGCCTTAACGCTCGGGCCACATGCATATTAGCGGTAGCGTCAAAGTCTGGCTCTTGAAGGTCATAGACGCGCTTGCTTTTGACAGCCGGAGTCTGCTGCCAGATTGATTTTTTAAATTCCTGTTGAAATTGCGACGTCACGAGCTTGGGCATCGCGTGTTCCAACCGTAAAATTACTTGAGGCTGCGCGTTTTGAATCGCCTCGTCATTTGGCTGAATATATTCTTGCGTCTTAGACGTAAATACGTTGCGACCACCGGCTAATCGGACCAAATCGCCGACGTACGATTTGGAAGTACCAATCATGTAGCTAGCACCGGGGAGGCCCATCAATACCAGCACTCGTGGCTTTGACCGTCGATGGGAACGCTGCTGAGCAGTTCGAATTGCCGCTTTAATCTCAGCATTTGCTTGCCGCGCTGCTCGTTGTCGATCATAGCGTTGCCCCATTTGCGTCACCACGTGCTGCAAATCAGCAACCGTCTGCAAGTTTAAAAAATGCGGTGTAATATGTTGTTGTTTAAAGCTTTTGCCGAACTGGTCCTTTAACGTGGTCACCGAGTAAACGGCCGTGGGTTTCGTTGCCGCGATTTTTTCAGCGCTGGGATTCATCGGGCTCCCCACCTTGGCCACTTGTCGATAACGGGCTGGTATCGAATTATCGGTCGTGGGGATCCCCACCAAAGGCAGTTTAAGTCGATCAGCGATTTGAACAACCGCATATGTGGTGGCGACAATTCGGGGTTGGTTAGTCGTTTTAGACGTTGCTTGGTGCTGTGCAAACCAGCCCCCGAGACCACCTACGACCACTAACAGGCCAATCACGCTTAGCGCAAAACGTCGCGAAGCATTCACCCTACCGCCCCCTGCCGTGCCGACCGGCAACCACTAGACCACCACCAACCACAACGATGGCGATTACAGCTACCCCACCAATGAGAAACCACCAATTAAGCTGAGGCGCACTTTGATCGGCATGGTCCGCACTGGCGACTTTGATCGATGACGTTTTCTGTGACTGCGCCGCCGGTTGTTTAACCGATTGAGACTGCGTACTTTTTGTCGATGTTACCGCTGTTTGAGTTGTTGCTTGCGAACTCTGACTACTCGTTGAAGATGAGGTCACGTGTCGCGTTGGCGTACCATTAGAAATCGTTTTTATTGACTGACTACTCGCTTGATCAGCCTGCGTCACCGCTTTACTGGATGAACTGGCCAGTGGTTGTGCGGATTTGGTCGCCACACTCGCATGCCGAGTCGTTTTTAAACTAGGCAACTGCGACTGACTAAATTTAAATGAGATCAGATGCGTTGCTTTATACACCTTAGGCACATTGATTGCTAATTTAGCGTTGACTACCTTAGCAAGGGACTTGGTTGTAAACGAATAGTATAGGTTTGAATTACCAGCCTTATCCCTTACCCGTCGAACACGCTGAGGGGCATGACCATTAACTTGTAAGACTTTGACCGGAAATGCCGTTAGCTTCTTCGCCGTTCGAATGTGCATTGTGACCACGTACTGCTGATGCCGAACTGTCACGCTTGCGGGATGGACAAAATACGCACTCGCAATTGACGTTTTCGTTGTGCCATAAGTCAGTGCCTTAAAGTTCAACGCTTTCGCACGCGCAGTTTGCGTTGAACTAATGCCAAACAGTGTTAAACCTATCAGTAACGCGGCAATCACCCATTTTAAACGTTTCATTTTGCAACCCTTCTTCTATAAATAACGAATCCAATCAAACCGACACAACTCACCAGACCAACAATTGTCAGTACGACTTGTCGTTGTTCGCTTGTCTGAGGTAAATTTTCTTTTGTGCTTTGCTTGCTCGTTGGTTGACTCTGATCACGTTTAGTCACGGCTTTTTGAACCGTTGCGCTACCGTCACTGCCTTCGTTGGTATCGCCATCCACATCAGAAGTGAGTTCAGTCACATCCGTGTCACTCGTTTGACTTGATTCCCCAGTCGTTGGGCCATCAGTTGTACTGGTATTGCTGGCAGATGATTGGCCAGCATTATCAGTCCCACTTGCCTGACTGAACTGATAGTAAACGTCAAAATCAGCATCGATGTTCACCAGTGAGACCGCAACGTGAATCGTTCCTTTGAGTGGCTTTGCTAATTGATCTAACTGATCAACGTTGAACTTGAATTGCACCACATAATTCTTGCCAGATTCCGAATAAGTGACATCTGACACTTTGTTACCAGCAACCGTCAATGGTTTAAACCCATCCTTTTGTAATCCCGCATCTTTAGCGTAGGTCACCGTCATTGTAACTTGGTAATGACCATCAACTGGTGTCACTTCAGCAACGTGGGTGTAATACTGGTTCGCCATGGAAACCGTTTTTTGATCAGCACTTAACACCGTATAGGCCCAAGTTTGGTTTGAAATCTGAGACGAACTGTTACTTGATGAACTAGGTACCGAACTGCTGGTACTACTAGTTGATGCACTACTACTGCTACTGGACGAACTATTTGAACTACTGTTTGAGCTACTACTTGAGCTACTACTTGAGCTACTATTTAGGCTACTACTCGAAACTTGACTACTTGAACTGCTATTGTCCACTTCAGTTGCACTATTATTCCCTGATTGATCACCGATGCGGGTTGCATCCGCCCAATCAAACGTTAAATCAGCCGGTGCGGTAATCGCGCCACCAAACATGGCACAAGTAACTGATACCAGTGGTTCGGCCGAGTTGAGCGTAAACGTCACATCGCCCGTTGTGGCATCAATGTGCGCCGGACCACTCGGAAAAGTCATGCTCGTCAGTGCCTGTCTGCCATCCGGCAAGATATTCAGCGTTCCTTGATACTGGCCGTTCTTGACGGTAATCGTCGCCGTTTCCGACATAAAGCCCTGCGCGGCCGACGGCGTTTGTTGATTAGTCCCGTCCTTCCAAATTCTTACCGGAACAGTATAATCCCCATCGCTCAATGTGTCTGCCTTCACAAGACTAGCACTACTCATCGTTATTATTGCTAACACCACGGCTAGTACCCCGCCTAGCCACCCCTTAATCATTTTCCGCTTCATTACAAGTCCTCCTAAATTCTGGTTAATATTAGATTTTAATAGTAGTTTAACATAATTTAAGAATATTGAAACTACTAATTTGTATAATTAGTAACAATAATTTTATATCATTTTAGCGATTAAAGTCTTTACGAAACCGCTTTCAAACGTGTCTAATCAAAGAATAATCGCATTCTTCTCTGAAGCAATTTACTCGTATAACTCATCACAAAGTTAACTTTCCGTCGCTCAACTGATGATAGGTTTAACTACGCATTCGTCACATTAATTAATTTAAAAAACTTCCCTAAACTAGAAAAGTCAAGGACTGAGATTAACAGTCCTTGACTTATTTTTAGTCGTTTCATTTAAGCCTCCGCCGGTAAAATTGGCAGTGGCGCTGGTTTACCCCAGAAGTAACCCTGAACACCGTCACAATCAAACTGTGACTTAACTTGAGCTAGGTCTTCACTGGTTTCGATGCCTTCGAGAATAAATCGTTTACCGTGTTGGTGAGCTAACGCTGACCAGGCGGTAATTTGGTCTGCAACGTCATCAATGGTTTGATCTGGTCGAACGTTTTGAAGCGCAAACTTATATTCATTAACGTACGGACTCAGTGCCTGAACCAACGCTTCAGTGTTAGCGCCCGTCCCAACATCATCGATGCAGACCTCTACCCCAGCACTCTGGCATCGCTGCGCAGCCAGCATCATTGCGCCGTAACTGACGTTTGCGTCCCCACGCTCAGTCAATTCCACCATAATGTGTACGTTCGTTAATTTTTGAACGTGGCTCACCGCAGTTGCATAGCGATCATCAATAAATTGTTGTTGCTCCAAATTCAAAGAAACCAACGAAATATACGCTGGCAAACAATTAATTGATGACATCAGCAATTGGGTAATGTCTTCCGGTGTCACTTGGTTAAAATCAGCCAACGTCCGCCATTGACCTGCCTGTGATTCTCGAATAAACAGCTCGTATCCCCCTGGCAACTCACTTGCGTTATCCAGCGCAAACCGGGGTTGCTCAAATAAGCTTAACATGATAGGATCCCCCTTTACTTCTCCAATTCACAATCTGGTACACTCCTACATCTACCAAGTTGCTAGTTTCATAGTTAACTGACAACGCGCCGGTCATCGCCCCGTATTATTCAATAGGATTCCACTCCTACCGTGATCACCAACGCCGTTTCAGTTTCTCAATCCACTTTATTTAATCACACTTTTTAGCAAATGTCGCCTGTTTTACCTAATTATTTTATCAAATACCTTGATTTTTTAGGATTTAACTGCCGACACCCAATCCTATCCCTTGATAGAGAGAATGCCACACTTATACATTATCAAACTCATGCCCTAATTTTTTGCCTAATCATCAAAATAACGCCGTAACCCTCAACAGGCTACGGCGTTACTGATTGTCATTTTGGCTTCCAAACTAATGGTTGCCACTCTTAGCAGAGGCTTACTGATCAAGAAGTTGTGAGTTGTCTGTCAAGACGGTCCTTAAAACGAACGTTAACTATGTGTTTCCCAATTTATAGTCCGAGGTAGAACTTGCCAAAGAAGGCAGCTGCGATCCCACCAAGGAATGGTGCTAAACCGGGTACGATCAAGCCGTACTGCCAGTCATTACTTGCTTTGCCCTTAAGTGGCAAAATAGCGTGTGCGATCCGAGGACCAAGGTCCCGGGCTTGGTTCATGGCGAACCCGGTAGGACCACCAAGGCCCATCCCAATTGCCCAAACTAACAAACCAACACCAATTGGCACAACGCCGGGTGCTTTAATTTCGGAAATTGCTAAAATAGCAGCGATAAAGATAAAGGTATCGAAAAATTCGACGAAGAAGTTCCGTGGTAAGTTCCGGACGGCTGGTGACGTTGAGAAAATGTTACGCATCGTCACGCCGTCGATCTTGCCATATGAGTGCTTGAAGGAATCAGCGTACATCACGTAAACGATCAGTGCGCCAAAAATCCCACCGAGCATCTCAGCAATCACAACTGGGAAGAACGTTCCCCAAGTCATGTTGCCAAGAATAACCTGTGCCAATGCCATTGCCGGGTTAATGCAGACATTGCCGAAAATAAACAGTGAAACTGTAATCCCGAATGCCCAAGTCGTGATACAGAACAAGTGACCTGAACCGTGGTACTTCGTGTCGTTCAAAACAGTGTCAGCGTGAACGCCAACCCCAAAAATAATCATTAAAGCAGTTCCCATAAATTCTGATAATAGCTGATGCATCAATTATTCTTCCAATCTTATGTTTAAATAATGGTGTTAACTATGTGTCCGTTAACCACAATGCTCATGGTAAACAGTATCTTAGGAACCAATCTCTAACAGTCATTCAACTCAGCTCTTAATACTCGAATTCTTGACATGCTTATAACTATATCAATAATCATGTGAAAATGAAAGTATCATTTAAAACTTTTCATTATCAATTTAAGTAATTGAAAATACGGTCTTATTTTAACATTGAATTTATCAATTATAAACCGCTTACATTGCCAAAATCATTTATTTCAATCCTGTACCGCAAGCAACTAAACCAATCAACCCTGATTTCTAAAATCAATTGCTTTTCAAAATAACTCAATTAAATCAAAAAAGCCTCGTCGATTCTACAATAGAATCGACGAGGTCAACTTCAATCATTCGTTTTTATCAACGCTCAACCTAACTTAAACGGCGTCACAATTGCCACCGTTACCGCCTGATGCCCATTAGCTGACTGGGCTTGCGCAACGCGACTCAGTAAATCATGTTGCTGCACGTACGAGCGAAATTCCAATTTATTGGGCACTTGTAACTGCAAACGGTTAGCAGATTGCTCAATTTCAATTCGATCAAGGATACATGACTCATTCAACCGCAGAATAACGGTTCCCACGATGCCCAGAATAAACCGGCTATGCGTTAAATAATCCGTATTGGCCATCTCAAGGTCAAATCGCATCTCACCTGTGGTTAGAGGTCGTTGCATGCCATCCATCGTCATTGCTCGGTACGAGACCACAATTTCTTTGGTCGTTACCTTGTTTCGAATTTTTAAGACGTAGTCGATCACGTTGATCACTCCCAAATTAAAATAGTTAGTTCCGCCGCACCATGTTGATCGCTGTTGATCGCGAAAATCGGCTGAACCGCCATTTCATTTTAATCACTCCAAATTAAGTGTTCCATGACCTGTTCGCATTAAAATCCCCCACAACTAACGAACATGCCCCTCTCTTTTAGTTTACAGATGACGGTGAGTAATTTCAATGAAAACCCTCACATTCACGATCTATCGATGATAAGCCTCACTATTTTGAATATAGGTGATTTCATCAAACGAGATGCGTTGCTGCAGGTCTTCCGCTAAACTGGCGGTAATTTCGTCATTCGCAATTGCTGCTTGAATCAGTTCATATTCCGCGTGAAATGCCCGCATAAATAGCCGGTACACCATCGTTTCATCAATCGCACCGCCCCGAATTCGGCGGTGGCGGGTCCGGTAAAATCGGCGAACCATATTGACTTCCACCCCGTGACTGCTACTTAAAGTTTTCAAATCAGCCATTACTCGTTCAAAGCCAGCTTGTTCAATGGGCAAAATATCTTCGCCATGCTTAATAAACTGTTCTCGCCAGTAAACCTCTTCTAGTGCAACCGGTGCCGTTAAAAACGCCTCTTGTGCCCGATGAAGATCTTTATACATGGTACCAATGTGTAACCCAAATCGAATCCGAAACCAAACGTTCTTCCAGACTTTGTCATCCGCCGAAAAGAAGTTTAACTTTAAGAATCGATTGTAGTAAGTCAACTCATCGTGGGTAATCTGGCCCTGTTCGTACAAGTGTTGCACTTCGGCTTTTTCCACTGCATGTGCGTGCCGCATCAACTGACGTTCAATGCGTAACTTGGGCGTACTATCTAGTACCAATTGTTGTTGCAAAGAATCGATCACAATCTGCGCTTCGGCACGATAATGGTCCTCTTTCAGCAATTCACTAATCCCAGCCTGCAACATCCGCCGAACCCATTTTAATCCTGGCTTTTTCGTAGATTGACTCGGCAGCATCAAAGGCACAAACACCGTTGGCATGACTAAACTAGTCAAAATCACCGTTGCAGCAATCAAAATCAGTGGGCCACGCAACGTCATTGGCTGTCCGTTAGCCGTTTCTGGAATCGAAAACGCCAGTGATAGTGTAATGGTGCCACTCGCGCCGCTCAACGCCATGATACAACTATCCCGCCAAGCATGGGTTGGCGTTGTTCGCCGCTTCAATAGGTAACGGCCCCACAATAACCGCAGGCCACCCTTGGCAAAATAAACCAAAATACCGATGCCAATCAACATTAGCACGGTTAATTGACCACCATTGGACTGCTGCATCGCTGAAACAACGTCTGGTAACGCCAAACCTAACAGAACAAAAACCGTTCCGGAGAGTGCACCGGCCACGATTTCCCAAACGTTACTGGTCACGAGTTGCATCCGCGATGACGTCAATCGCAACTTATCGCGTTCAGAGCCTTGAACCAACCCAGCTGCAACAACCGCCAGAATGCCAGACAAGGCCAATTTTTCGGCTAATAAATACACAATAAACGGCGTCAGCAACTGCATCAATACCATGATCAACGGCGTATCATCATGATTACGAATCAACATTAACCGAACGCTAACGACTAGGACGCCAAGTAACGCCCCAAATAACAGGCCACCCAAAAACTCCCAGAAAAAGGTGCCCACCGCTTCCTCCAACGAAAACTCACCCGAAATATAGGCACTGAGCGCCACATCGAAAATCACGATTCCGGCCGCATCATTGAATAACGACTCATGCTTCAACGTTGCCGCTTGTTCTTCGGCAATCGGATTAGCGGCAAATATGGAATTAACCGCTGATGCGTCGGTTGGCGCGACGATCGCCATTAACGCAAAACAAATCGTTAGTGGTAATCCCGGGACCAACAGGTGTAACCCGCCACCCACAATCAGAACGGTGATCACCACCAACCCAACTGCCAGTGACAAAATGTTGGTGATCGACCGACCGATCCAATACCGAGAACTATTTTGAGCCTCGTTAAATAGCAAAGGTGCAATAATCGCAAAGGTAAAAACCGCCGGATTGAGATGAAAGCTTCGATACCACGGTAACCCCGCCATGGCTAATCCAAGACCAATCAGAAAAAAAGGTAATGGTATTTTTGACACGTGCCGATCTAAAATTGCCGCTAATACCACTGCGGCCAAAATCAATAATAACAGTAACACCTGGTTCATTCCCAATTCCTCCAATTAAACAAATTCCAATAATCCTAGTATGCGCCGGTCAGTTTTTTTGTACAAGCAACTTCCCCCGAATGCGCAACATCGCTAGACCGTTGGCAATTACGAGCAATTAGTGTAGAATAGCCTCCGAAGTAAACCGAAGGAGTTAATGACGTTGATTACATTAAAATCACCCCGTGAAATTGAAAAGATGCGCCAATCTGGTGCCATTTTAGCTGGGGTTTTATTAGGACTGACCACGATTATTCAGCCTGGAATCTCATCGTGGGAGATCGAACGTTTCGCTGATGACTACATCACCTCACATGGTGCTAAGGCCGAAGAAAAGGGCTTTGAAGGGTACAAATACGCTACCTGCGTCAATGTTAACGAAGAAGTGGCGCACGCCATTCCCCGCAAAAATCTCATTTTAAAGGCCGGTGACGTGGTCGCTGTCGACTTAGTTGTCAACCTTGACGGCTACATGAGCGACGCCTGCCGGACTTACGCCGTTGGTGACGTTTCTGAAGATAAGCAGCGCCTGCTTGACGTGACTCGCAATGCGCTTTATCTGGGCATTGATCAGGCCGTCATTGGCAACCGGCTTGGCGATATTGGCCATGCGATTCAAACCTACGTTGAAGATCAAAACCACATGGGGGATGTCCGTGAATTGATTGGTCACGGTATTCAACCCACCATGCACGAATCACCTGACGTCCCGGCGTACGGTGAAGCCGGTCGCGGTCTTCGCTTAAAGGAAGGCATGACCATTACCATTGAACCAATGGTTAACCTGGGCACCCGTCAAATCATGGCTCGCATGACGCCCGATGATTCATGGGAGTACTACGTGACCCAAGATGATCAACCATCCGCCCAATTTGAACACACCATCGTCATCACCAAGGACGGCCCGAAGATTTTGACGTCACAAGATCCCGTTTTTGATGCAAAATATCTCTAAAAGTTATTATCAGATATAAATAGTACCGTAGACTCCCCAACCGGAATCTACGGTACTATTTGGTTTAAATTCAGAATCTAGTTAACATGATGATTATGCATGAACTGGCTAAGTGGCACCAAGTTCTCCGCATAGTAGCGTTTCTTAAAGGCGGCAATGGTCTGTGCGTCATTTTCCGCCGGATCTAACGCTAATTTTTCAACCGGAATTGGCCGTTCGTTCGTTATTTTAATATCAATCAGCACCGGTTTACCCGCCCTAGTCAAATCAACCGCGCGATCAAAGGCCGGTTTGACTTCATCGATGGTTCGAACAGTGATGCCCGTCATCCCTTGGGCCTCCGCTACTTTCGCAAAGTCAGTCTGCGGTAAACTAATACCAAACCACTCTTGACCATCATCTTCTTGTTCATCTTCAATAAAGCCCAGTGCTTGGTTAGAAAAGACCACGTTAATGACCGGCAACATATACGTCACCTGGGTACTGAGATCTTGCATCACCATCGCAGCCGCTCCATCACCGGTTAAATTAAATACCTGACGACCGGGATAATCTAATTTGGCAGCAATTGCGCCGGGAAGACCAACACCCATCGTTGCAAATAATCCCGAGGTGATCCACGGTTGCTTACCGTTTACCTTCAACAGCCGAACGGCATTTTGAGTGACATCCCCAACATCGATTGAGAAAATCGCATCAGTTTCTGCAATCGCGTTAATTGCCTTGAATGCGGGCTCAAACCGCAGCTCCCCCGTCGTCCGGTTCATCATATCATCGTTGTATTCGTGCCAATTACGGACGTTATCCACGTTGGCCGCATACCAAGCGGATGGGCTCGCCGGTGTTCCCAATGCGAGAAACTGCTGCAACGTCTGTTTGGCATCGCCTAAAATCGCCACATCCGTTCGGTGCCGTTTGCCCAGCATTTGTGGGTTGCTATCAACCTGAATAAATTTCACGTCTGGTTTAAACATCTCTTCGGCAAACGGATAATTGGAACCGATGAAGAGCATCAAATCCGTTTCCTTCAACGCCTCATTGGCCGGTTTTGAAGCGACTCGGGCCGCCGAGCCTAACAAAGACTCAAACTCGTACGGAATAATTTCCTTCCCCAAAGCAGTCGTGATCACCGGTACTTGAAACTGTTGCGCAAACCGCATCACTTTTTCGGCCGCACCGATCGTTCCTTGACCAACGTAAAGGAGTGGCTTTTTAGCTTTCGACAGCAACGCTAAGGCTTCTTCCACCTGTTCCGGTTTTCCAGCTACCAAAACCGGTCGAGCGAAGTTAGCTGCCGAACTATAGTAGCCATCTGCCGGAATGGCTTGACCAGCCAAATCATTGGGAATCGTCACAATTGCCGGACCATGCATCGCAAACGCCCGCCGAATCGCCTCATCAAGCACGTGGGGTAAACTGGCCGCCGTCGTCACCGTCCTGGCATAGACGCCGGGGTCTTTGAACATTGGCGTTTCATCAAACTCCTGAAAGAAATCCTGATTCATTAACGCTTGCGGGTTTTGACCCACGATAAATAACGCCGGCACTTTGTCCGCCATGGCATCATAGGCGCCTTGATAGAGATGAGTCGCCCCGGGGCCGGCCGACCCAAATGCAACGCCAATATGACCAGTCAACTTGGTATCGGCAACTGCTGCCAGCGCCCCAACCTCTTCATGCCGCACGTGAATGTAGCGAATTCGCTCACGTTCAGCGTGCAACGCATACATTAAATTATTGATTGTTCCCCCCGGAATGCCATAAATGTGCGTGACACCCCAACTTTCTAACGTCCGTAACGCGGCGACACCAGCATTGATCATTTCTGCCATGATAATTACCCCCTCAAGGACTTCTCCAAATTTAAATTCAATTTTGCGATGTCATCATACGGTGATTCTAAAAATGGCGCAATTAATTTGACTCGACTGATTAAAAATAAAACGGAACCCCAGTGATTGTCTCACTTGAGTTCCGTTTTTTAATTTAACGCCCAACCGTTGTCATTGGTGTTTCACGGACAGTGACCCGATTACGACCAGTTTGTTTTGACTGGTATAACCGCTTATCCGCCCGCTTATAAGTATCCATGTAGTTTTGATCTTCAACGTCGACCAAATCTTGTCCGAGTGACACCGTAATTTGAATGTCATCACCCTGTGGCGTGGTGACGGTCAGTTGGCTTAGTTCTGTGCGAAGCTGTTCCGCAATGGCCAACGATGACGCTGAAGCTTCATCAATATCAAACAGGATGAAGCAAAACTCTTCGCCACCAGTTCGATACGTTTTCGATTGATAATTCATTTCTCGAACGATTTTATCAAATCGGTCAGCGACCTTAACCAGAACCGTATTACCAGTCACGTGCCCGTATTGATCATTGATTTGCTTGAAGTGATCCACATCAAACGTAAACAGCGAGAAATGTTCGCCGGTGCGCTGAAAGTGGTCATAGGCTTGAAGTAAGTCTTCGTTGAATACCCGAAAGTTATTGAGTTTCGTTAAATTATCAATATTAGCCTCACGTAACAGTTCCGCCCGGCGTAAATGATGACGAACCAGCATCGAATGAATCTGCCAGAGCACCGCATCAATCGCCAGGGTTGACAGCAACATCCAAAACCAGCCGACGTCGATGCCGTCAACGGACATCAAATTGACCCAGTAAAACGGCAACGCCAGCAGCAATCCAAACGGATAGTACCACCACCGTTGCGCAGTAATGAGCCGGTTGTAGTGTTGTGCCACCCAACAAAGACCCACGCTGATTACCCAGAAAAGTGGTCGGTTGCTGACACCCGGTAGCCACAAAAACCAGACCAGCAATACGGCTGATAGACTCACCCACATCAAGCGATCTCGTGACGAAAACAGCGTGTACATGATAATTCCAACTTGAAAACTAATATACGTCCACCCATAACCGTTTGGATTGTGGGCTTCCATCATCTGCAACACTGACGCAACGTGCAACAGGAGCAGTGACGACACTGTCAGCGCAATCAAATACCACCGGTGAAATTTCAATCGGTGACCATTGACCGTTCGTTGACCATCTAGCCAGGTATAAAATAACGCAAAGCCAACCAATAGCAGACTATTGATCACAAACGTCATGATTTGATTTTCCCAATAAAGCATGTTTAAGTTCTCCTAGAAATTCTACCAACTCACTTTTGGGGTTGGTAATGCGCTAATCCGTGTGAAAAATAAGGATTCACGACACTTTCGCGACATTGATTAATGTTACGCCATATGCCTGAATTTTTCAATTCTAGTTAGCGAAAACTTAACCAATCACGTTACATTTGGCCTGCCGCACCGTCATCAGTTTGATGCCGATAATACTGAACCAAAAACTCAACAAATGTCCGCTGTAACTTCGATTGATACCGTTGTTTATTAAACGCTACGGCCACGTAGCGGGGCTGGTCCGCACCAGCGACTTGGTAAAAGTGAAGTCCGTCAACCTCACCGCTATATTGAATCAATGTATTCGTCACAAAGGCCGCGCCCCATCCCTGTTGTGCAAATTCATAAGCACTCATCTGCTGATTGACTGTCATGGCAACTTGAGGGTGAAACTTAGCTGCCGCAAACATGCCAGCCGTTCGTTGGGAGATCTCGTTTGCGGGTAACATGAGGATAAATGGCAATGACGCAAAGCTAGTTAACTCGAGTCGTCGAATTGGTAGCCGTTCGTCAATGCCAGCCAATACCTCGTCATAGCTATAGCCAAAAGTTGTCACTACCGATTGTGGCACCAATTCATCCGGGACTGCCAACAAGATGTGGTTTTCAAACAACTGCACAGCGTCAATTTTCGGATGTAAAAACCGATCCGCATCAACGCCAAGGTCCACCTGCTGATCTAACAACCGCCGCGTTAGCTCCGGAAACGGGGTTTCCAGCAGGGTCAACTCGACGTCTGGATAGCGGTCATGAAACTGACGCAAAACTGGCGGGAGCAGGTAGGCCACCGAAATAAACGCGCCACCAATCGTTAAACTACCGGTGAGATGTTCATCCGTGTTAACTAACTCATCACGAAACGATTGTTCCAAAAGCGTTATTTGACGGGCTTTTGCAACATACAACTCACCCGCCGGCGTCAACGTCAATGGCGTTGTACTACGATCAAATAGTGGCTGACCGATCTGAGTCTCCAACTTTTTAATCGCCACACTCAGTGCCGGTTGTGATAAATGCAACTGTCTGGCTGCCTGCGAGATAGTGCCATTGGCAACAACGCTTAAGACATAATCACTAATCGTAAACATTAGCCCCTCCATAACTTTTATTTATACCCCTAATATATAATCTATCTTATCTTTTATACCACCATCATGCTAGGCTTAACTTAACTTAGGTTTAAAGAGGTGGCGTTTTGATTAGTTTAACAACGTTTTTAATTGTCTGTCCGTTAGTCTTTTTAGGTGGGTTCGTTGATTCAATTGCGGGCGGTGGTGGGCTCATTTCCTTACCCGCTTACTTGATGACGGGAATTCCCGTTCACTTTGCGATTGGGACCAACAAGTTATCATCCGCAATGGGGACCTGTATCTCAACGCTTCAATTTGCCAGAAGCGGCTATATTCGATTAAAACTCTCGATACTGGCCATTATTTCGGCACTGTCCGGTTCATTCATCGGCGCTAAGCTGGCCCTTCACCTGTCTGACCGCTACTTTAGCCTCATTTTGCTAGTCGTGTTGCCGCTAACCGCACTGTACTTGGTGTTTAAGAAAAATGCCTTAACTGCTTCCCATGTCAGTGGTAACCTCACCACCAAACAACACGTTTTGATCATGTTGATTGCGGTTTTGCTCGGGGTCTATGACGGCTTTTACGGTCCCGGAACCGGCACCTTTCTCCTACTCTGCTTGACCGGTATTGCGAAGTTGCCAATCAACCTTGCTGCCGGTACCACTAAAGTCATCAATTTAACCACCAATCTGACGGGACTGACGGTATTTTTATTTAACGGTAAAACCGTTTTGGTACTGGGAATCACTGCTGGCATCTTCGGGATTCTCGGTAACTACCTTGGTGCTCGTCATTTTAGCCGCAGCGGCGCTAAAATTGCTAAACCGATTATTTTAGCAGTGTTAGGGTTATTCTTTATTAAGTTAATTGTCTAGGTTTCAGACGCAAAACGGCACCACGACATCCTAGAGGGGATGCGTGGTGCCGTTTTCTACCTACTCTGGCGTGACCACCCGAGCCCGGCTTTTACCTTGACCAAGGGCTTCCACCTTGATCTGGTACGGAATCGTTTCCTGTAATAACGTGACATGACTGATGATCCCAATCATTCGGCTACTGCCTTCCACGTTTTCCAAAGCCGCCATGGCGACCGAAAGCGCTTCTTGGTCCAGCGAACCGAACCCTTCGTCGACAAATAACGCATCGATGTTGATCCCACCAGATTCGGTTTGAATGATTTCGCCCAACGCCAGCGCCAAGCTCAGCGCTGCAATAAAGCTTTCACCACCTGATAAGGTGTGGACACTCCGAACCTGACCCACGTTATCATCGTAAACGTCGATTTCCAAACCGGTATTTTTTTGATAAGTCCCCGCTTCCAAATGCAGTCGGAGTTCATACCGACCGGAACTCAATTGCTGCAGATGCTGATTGGCAACCTGTAGCACTTCTACTAATTGGGCCCGCAAAACGTAGCGTTCCAAACCAAGCTTATTGTCGCCACCGCCCGCAACGGCTTCGACCAACCGTTGCAAGGCATCGCGCTGCGTCATCTGAGTTTGAATTTGCTGAACCGTCTGCTCTGCTTGTTCGAGGATGTTGCCGTTGATCGTCAATCGTTCCTGTATCGTTGCGCGTTGCTTTTGAAGCGTTTGTCGTTGGGCCGTTAAGTCAGTTAACGCCGTTTTTAGTCCTTCTAAATCAACGGTCGTGGCCGAACCAACAATTTGTTTGTAAGCTGCAACTGAGGCGGTTGCTTGCTGCAGATCATGGTCATACGCTGTGATTTGGCGTTTCAATTCTGGCAGTTCTGTTAATCGCTCCAGCATCGTCGTCAACCCACTTAGGTCGGCCGTTTGGTACTGTTTCGTCACTGCTGCTTGTAACGTTGTGGCTAGCGCTTGACGTTTCGTTGTCGTGTCACTAAGCGATGCTTCAACGGATGCTTGAGTTGCCGTTGTTGTGGCAATCAATTGATCCGTTTGCTGCCGGTCAGCAGAATTGTCCGCCACCTGCTGATCATAATGAGCCAACTCGGTTTGTTGTTGAGTTAAATACCGATCAAGAGCAGCCAAATCGGCAAACTCGTCAGGGAGACGATCTTGCGCATTTTGAAACTGGCCTTCAACCTGTTTGGCCGCCAATTCAGCGTCATGAACTGCGGTTTGATTAGCCGCCACTTGTTGCTCACTTTCAGCGAGTTGTTCGGCAAGTTTGGTTTGGCGTTGTTCCTGCTTCGATAAATCGGCAAGTTGCGCTGTCACTTGTTCAACGGCCGTTTGGCTAACCGTCAACTGTTTTGGTAATTGACTCGCAAGCTCGTCAAAATCAGTTACCGCGATCACGGTCGTCACTTGTTCGACTAAATCCTGTTTGGCAGTTTTCACAGCTGTTTGTTGCGCTGCTAATTGAGTGATTTGCGTCGTTTGTTGTGCTTTTTGACCTGCTAATTTTGTGTTGAGTTGTCGGAGCTGAGTTTCAGCAACTTTTAATTCTGCATTGCTAACTGCTTTAACTGCCACGGTTGCTTGAGCTGGCGCTGGATGGTCAACGCTACCACAAATTGGACACGGGGTTCCAGGCGTCAGTTGATCCGCCAAATTAACGATTTGACTCTGCAACCAGGCATTTCGTTGCGCTTCATAGTCATCCTGGGCAGCCGCGACTTTGGCAGTTAGCTGGTCAACTTCGACCTGGCGTTGTTCGATTATCTTTTCAAGCTGTTTCAACTCACTTCTTTGTGCGTTAACGTCATCAAGTTGGCGTTGAAACTGGGTCAACTGTTGCACTTGATTCGTCAGCGTCAACCGCTTTTCATTAAGCGCCGGTCGTTGTGCCAGTTGCGCCGTCAACTCCGCTTGCTGGCCGGCAATTTGTTGATAGCGTTGCTGCGTTTGTGTCAGTTGTTCGGTCAGTTCAGTCACGTGCTTCGCCGTAGTCAAACGTTGCTGATCGAGTTCGGCAGCTTGTTCAAACAACGAGCGTTGCGCCGTTAATACTGTGACTTGCTTGCGCTGATCAGCTATTGCGGCAGCCTGTTGCTGTAACTGATCTTGCGTCTGTTTTAACGTTACTTGTCGCTGCTGAGCTGTCGCCAACCGCGTCCCTAGCGTTTTCAACTGTTGCTGATTACGTTGCAGTTCTGAGGTCAACTCCTGTTGGCGTTGGTAGTCACTTTGATGCGCATTAGCCCACGTTAAGTCGGCCTGTAATTGTCGCAAGCCATCAATTTTAGTGGTTTGTTGTTGTAACGCTGTGACGCGTTGCGTTTCAGTTGCCAACGTTGCAATATTTTGATTCGTTTTTTCGGCGACGGTCAACCGCTGTGTTGACTCATCAACCCGTTGTTGTAACGCTTGTTCTTGGTCAGTCGTCTGCTCAATGGTTTGCTGATCCGTTGCTTGCTGCGCTGTTAACTGTGCCAACCGGTCACTCATTGGGCTATCCGTTGGCAATGGTTGCACATCATCCGTCCAACGAACGCGCTTCAACCCACTTTCGATTGTTGTCTCCCACTTTGCCAACTGGGCCCGTTGATCCGCAAGCCGTTGTTTCAAGATGCCGCTCCACTTTTGGTAGAGTTCGGTGCCAAATACTTTTCGTAAGATAGCTTCTTTATCAGTACTCGTCGCCACCAAAAAGCGTCGGAACTCTCCTTGTGGTAGTAATACAATTTGAACGAACTGTTTACGATTAATTTGAAGAATATCAGCTAATCGCGTGTTAATCGCAACCAACTTCGTCAATTCTTCGGTCTGCTCACCATCTTTAAAGATTTTGAGCACCCCGGTACTTTGGTAGGTCTTGGTACCAGTCCCACGTTTCTTAGCCAATGTTTGTTTTGGTTGTCGATCAATCTCGTAAATCTGACCCTGATGCGAAAACCGAAGCGTAACGCTAGTTGGCTCATTGGGGGTAGCAAAATCCGATCGCAAGACTTCCGGTTGGCGGTCATCGCTGGCACTTTCACCGTATAGCGCAAACGTCAGCGCATCAAAGATAGTGGTTTTACCACTCCCTGTTGGCCCAGAGATCAAGAAGAGTGATGCATCCGCAAACTTTGTAAAATCAATCGTTTCGTGTTCGTACGGTCCAAAATTTTGAAGTGTTATCTGAAGTGGTTTCACCCTTATTTTTCCTCCTCATTGGCTTGTTTGAGAGCGTCACTGGCCCATTGTTGCTGCTGCTTCGTCAACGGTTCTTGGGCAACTTGTTCGTAGAAATCAGCGAGTAGCGTCATCGGATCCATTTGGCGCATTTGCTGACCACTTTCGCCTTGATAAGCCACTTGCGTTTGAAAGCCATCTTGACGGCCCAACGTCACAATGTTGGGGTAGCGTTCCCGTAACTGTGCCAAGACGTTGGGAATCGGTTGCGTATCCGTTAACACGATGCCGAAGAAATCATCAAAGTTAAGCTCTTGGAAGTGTTCTGGATCCAGTAGATCCTCAAAACTGGCCGTTAACTGTTGGACGTCTCGAATCGGTGTGATCGGCCGAAATGTCCAACTCACTGGTTCAGTGGCCGTATCAACGATCCAAACGCCTTTTTGCTGATTAGCTTCAGACATCGAAAATTTAACGGGCGAGCCACTATACCTTGCTGGTACAGTATCGGTTGTCAACGCATCTCGGCCATGGAGGTGACCGAGGGCAACGTAGTCAAAGTCAGTCAAGGCCCCTGTTGGAATAGCCCCTAAACCACCAACCGTTAACCGCGTTTCCGAATCGGTCGTGGCACTGCCGGCCGCAAAAAAGTGTGCCACTAAAACGTGTTTTTTGTCCGGATCAAAATGCGTCTTCATTTTTGCCACAATTGGCACGATTGCCTGATCCAGATGCTGAATGCTGTCGTCATCAAAGTACTGTTGAACTTCAAACGGTTCAAAGTAGGGTAATAAAAACAGCTGTGTGTCGGGCAGTTCAACCGGTTCAAAGGCCTGTGCTAGGTTGGTATTCAGGTAAAACTGGGTGTCTTTAAACCAGGGACTCCCCGTTGCTAATCGAGTCGCACTATCATGATTCCCTGAAATGGCGTAAATCGGCAAATGATCCTTTAAATTAAGCTGCTCTAACATGCCATTCAGCTGAGCCACCGCAGTTTCTGCTGGTGCACCGCGGTCATACAAGTCGCCTGCGATGACGATGCCATCAACCTGCTCGTCAAGTGCAATCTGTTCAATTTGTTGAAAAGCATTTTGCTGCTCTTCTGTTAAATCAAATCCGTGTAACCGCCGACCAATGTGCCAGTCTGCCGTATGTAAAAATTTCACGATTTGGTCCCCCTCATTGATTGATATCACTAATAACGGTTTTTACTGAAATAGAGCGTAATGCCCCGGTTTTTAAATCGGGGATGTAAGCGACACGAATTTAATCTATCCTTTCAATCGTTGACCTTCAATATATGTTTCAACAACTTCACGGCTCATATTGCCTAAGGTGCTCATGTAGTAGCTTCGCGTCCATAGATGACCACCCCAAAACGCACTTGCTTTAATATCAGGATGATTTTTAAAGAAAAGTCGCGCTGAAGCTCCTTTAAAGGCTTTCACCACTGTGGTCGGAGCTAATTTTGGTTTGAAGCTGATCAACAAGTGGATATGATCCGGCATCACTTCCATGGCTTCGATTGTGATTTCATTCAATTCTGCAATTCGGTTGAGAATGGCTTTCATTTCGGCGACTAATTCTGGCGTTGTAAATAGTTCTCGCCGGTACTTAGTGGTCCAAATCAAATGAAAGTGAAAATTATAGACGTACGATTGGGTGTAAATCGCACCAGAAATCCGTTTTTTCTTTCTCATGTATATCACCTCTGATATAAAATAATTAGCAGGTTAAATTCTTATGATTCTACTTTATCACATGGTATGATACGAGTATACCAATGCGGAGGTGACATCATGGTACTGCAAGCCTTTCAAGTGCGACTCTACCCGAATGCCACGCAAAAACAATTGATCCACATGACCTTTGGCAGTACCCGGTTTGTTTGGAACCAAATGCTTAACATGTTGATTGAACGCTATCGCAATAATCCCCAGTGCGGGTTTCTATCGACTTACGATCGTGATGCCTTATTGCCGGCATTGAAACGAGAATATCCGTGGCTCAAATTAGTTGATTCAACCGCTCTGCAACGGGTGAATCGGGATTTAACTGATGCGTATAAGCGGTTCTTTGATAAAACGTTGACCAACCGGTTCCCACGGTTTAAAAGCAAGCGCAATAATCATAAAAGCTATACGAGTAAATTCGTTGGAAAGAATATTGAAGTGATCGATCAACACCATCTGAAACTGCCAAAGTTAGGCCAAGTCTACTTTCGAGCGGGTCGCATTCTAAACGGTAAGATCCATACTGTGACGGTTAGAATCAATCCGCAAGGTCAATATTCAGCAACCATTCTTCTAGAATGTGATGACCTAATGCCGGTACAACGCACGCATCAAAAGGTCGGTCTAGATTTAGGCCTGAAACAATTGATTACTTTATCCAATGGTGTCAGCGTCCCATTAACGCGGTATGATCGTGAATTAACTCGCCGACTACGACGCTGGGAACGAAAACTGGCCCGTCGACTGCGAAATGCGAAACAGGCGATGGCTGAAGATCGTCACAATAAAGTTCTCAACCCGCGAACCGAACTCTGGCAGTTTCCGCGGTACCAGCAGGCACGTAAAACTGTTGCTAAAATCAAGCGACAGATTGCCGCACGTCGACTGGATAACTTGCAGAAACTGACCACTCAACTGGTACGGGAATATGATGTGCTCGTAGTTGAAAAACTATCCGTCAAGAATCTAATGAAAAATCATCGACTAGCGCGTTCTATCACCAATGCCGCTTGGGGGGCATTAGTCCGCTTACTGACCTATAAATTTGAATGGGCCGGAAAGCAGCTGATTGTCGTTAATCCTAAGAATACCAGTCGAATTTGTCATGTGTGCCAACAGAAAAATACGGATTTCGATAACCTATCAACTCATGAGTGGCTAGCTGTGCGTGAATGGCAATGTCCAAATTGTCAAACCACGCTAGACCGCGACATTAATGCAGCACTGAATATTAAGCAACGAGGTCTAACGTTAGTTGATTAAACGCTAAAATTAAAACTAAACGGGTGTGGAACGCGCCTTGGTAAAATAACTGTGACCGCTACCGATGAAGTGAAGAGCTTAACTGGCAAGTTTGCAGTGTTCCCAGAATCCACCTACTTTAGTGGGTGGTAGTTCAACGTTTGATTGTTTTATTTTACTCGAGATTAATAAGCTTAATTATACCCTCATGGCGTGAATAAAAAAATCTCAGCGTGTTTTCTTCTTTCTTGCTGTCGATTAGTGTGTGGAGCGAGGCGGTCAGAAGGCGCGTGGTTGACAAGTTCCTACAACTTCAGGAACCCTGGAAATAACAGTTTAAGTGGCGCCGAATTTTGTAGCCTGAGAGCGCCGGTTTTCGTGCGGCTTTGGCGAGCGAAGCGATGACAAACAGCTATCATCCAAAATTCACCCAACACTTACGATGGACACAAGCATAACCAATAACATCAAAAAAGGCCAATCGAGCACGATTGGCCTATGATGCGACTCCCTATGGATAATGTAACGCAAACGCTTAAATTTGTCACGTGCATTTGACTAATTCGGGAAACTAACAGTTCCGCTTAACTGGTCATCAATAGTGGCTGGACTTGATCGCGAATCTGCATTGCTTTTTCAAAATCATCCGTGAAAATTCCGGTCACCCCCCGTTTGAACATGGACGTTATCTGATAACGGCTGTTGACCGTCCAGATTCGCTCGGCAAATTGGCCGACTGGCTGGTAGTGATTGAGGTGAAGACCACTCAACTGATGCTGCCGAATAAATAATTCCGGATCAAGCATCACATGATCCGCTAAAAAACAGTAATTTTGACTGGGTGCAATGAGTCTCGCCGTTTGCAACGTTGCCAGATGAAACGATGAAAAGATCACCTCCTGGATCAGGTCCGCCCGCATTACCTTGTCTAACACCAAGGCCTCAATTCCCGGGTACTGGACCTTATCCGTCTTAAATTCCAAGTTCAAACACACATCCTGACCCCCGACTAATGCCAAAAAGTCATCCAACGTTGGGATCAACTCGCCGTTCTCCAACTGAAACTGCTTTAACTGGGCATACGTGAAATCCGCTAACAGCCCCATCCCAGTCGTCGTCCGATCAAGTCGTTCATCATGCATAATCACTGGTACTTGATCTCGCGTGAGTTGAACGTCAAACTCCAGTCCTTCAACGCCGTTCTCAATGGCGTAACGAAACCCGGCCAATGAATTCTCGGGAAACTGCGTTGGAATACCGCGATGCCCAAAAATTAAAGTTTTCAATGATCTGCCTCCTACTTACTGTCCGTACCGGTTTGCTCGGTTGGTGTTCGCCAGAAACTGATTCATGCTCAATTGCGCTGTCTTCAACGCTTTATCGATATCGCCACCGTTATAAATTTGCGACATCGCCGTTTGCGTATACGCTCGTTCTTGGATCAACCCTTCCATAAAGATGCCAGAATTAGCGCGATTAACCTTTGCCCGAGCTAATTGTTGACTTGGCACTTGGGCCGCCGGGTATTTGGCATACAACGCTTTTAAAACTGGTTCTTTTTGAGAATTTCGGTTCAGGGCCAGATAGCCGGTTGCTTTTTGCCACTGCGCCTGAGCCTTGGGTGTCATTACCGACTTTATAAACGCCCAGGCCCCACGTTGAACCGCTTTCGGTTGACTGTTAGAGATCCATAACGAGGCACCCCCAATCGAGACACCGTTGCCCGTTTGACCGTCCGCATGCGGATAATAGGTGATTCCCAATTGATCCTTCGTCCCCGCTAGTAATTGACTGATATAAGCTGATGACTGAATGAAGATGCCCAGCTTACCAGCGAGAAAGGCTGCGATTTCATTAGACTCAGCTTGTGATCCCGCACCAAAATCGATAAAGTCCCCGGCTTTGATATTGTCACGAACCCATGCCATCGCGTCCCGACTCGTCTTAGAAGTCAGGTTGACACTCGTTGGAAAACCCGTTCGACCATTATCATGGTTGGCCATCGTCGTATCGCCATTGGCTAAAAACTGTTCAAACAACCAGCCATACGCTTCCACCGTGAGGCCTTTCACTTTACCGTGAGACTTTTGACTAATCGCTTTAGCAACCCGAGTAATATCACTGTATGAAGGATCAACTGGTGGTGCCTTGATTCCCAGTCGTTTCAGCAACGAGGCGTTATAGTATAGCACCGGCTGAGACGTATTGAATGGCATTGAAATCTGTCGCCCACCCTGAGAATAAAAGGCCCGCGCCACCGGTGAGATTTGACTCACATCGTAGTGGTCTTCATCAATGAATTGTTGTACCGGTGTCGCAACCTTTGCATGATACAACTGACTCGTTGATACGTCCATTGATTGAAAAACGGCAGGCGAGGCATCCGTTCCGTGTGTGTGAAGAATTTTTTGAACGGCCTCATTGTAGTTGCCTTCAAACTCTGGCACGACTTCGTACTTGGATTGACTCGCATTAAATGCTTTAACGTACTGATTTAACTGATCTTGCGCCGGTCCCGTCATTTCGTGCCAAAAGACAACCCTTGTCTTACTAGCTGCGTGTGAGGTCGTACAAGCACTTAGCGGCATGATCAGCAGCGTTAATAGTGCGCCTAGAACCCATAATCGCTTCACTTATCTCGCCCCCATTATTTAACTGAACCCTCGTTCAGACCCGCTTTGAAGTAATGTTGACCGATGAACAGCACGATCAACGTGGGAATCACAACGATTGCAGCGCTGGCTTGAATCATGCCCCAGTTGTTGAAGCTCTCTTGCCCCTGCAATTGCCGAAGACCATCTTGAACGGGTCGAAATCGGTCACTAAACGTGGTCAGCATCGGCCATAAGTACTGGTTCCAACTGCCAAGAAAACTATAGGCCGCTAACGTCATTAAACTAATTCGGGTATAAGGAAGTGCAATCTGCCAGAAGAACTGCCAGTGCGAGAGCCCTTCAATATCAGCTGCTTCCTTCAACTCAGTAGGTACCTGCATGAAGGCCTGCCGCATCATAAACGTTCCAAAGGCCGCCGTTAAAAATGGCACGACCATCACCGCGTAATGGTTGAGTAACCCCATCTGCCGAACTGTCGCAAAGTTTGGGATCACCTCGGCTTCGAATGGGAGCATCATCGTCATCAAAAAAAGGGCAAAAAGTTGTTTGCGGTATTTAAACTGTAAAAACACAAACGCGTACGCAGACATTGAGCACAGCAATAATTGACATCCCATCGTTAGGGTCGAAATCACGAGGCTGTTTAACAAATACCGTAAAATCGGGGTCGTCGTCACTGCAGCAACGTAGTTATCAAATGATAGGTGGTTGCTCCACAACGCCCCTTTGGAAATCTCAGCGGTTGGCAATAAACTCGTCCAAAGCCCCAGTAAAAACGGACCAATGACGATCAACGCTAACCCGCCTAAAATCGCATAGCGCCCCACGAGTTTCAACCGAGCACCATTTTGAGCTGGAACAGCAAGTTGATTGGCTGCCATTAATACGTCACCCGCTTTCCAAAGAGCTTAAACTGAATCAAAGTGATCACGGCAATGATCGCCGTCAAAATCACCGATTCCGTACTAGCTTGACCAACATTTCCATTCAAAAAGGCGTCCTGATAAACCCGATACACTAATAGGTTCGTCGCGTTACTTGGCCCGCCGGCAGTCATGAGGTCAATCAGGCCAAAGCTTTTGAAGGCATCGATCAACGTCACCGTTGCGACAAAAAATAACGTTGGTGAAATCAGTGGTAAGGTCACCTTAAATAACTGGGTTCGGCCAGGTACCCCGGCAATGTCAGCCGCCTCGTAAAGCAAACTCGGTACCTGTTGCAATGCACCAAATAAAATTAAAAACGTGAAGCCAAGGTTCATCCAAACCGTCGTTATGATCACAGCAAGCAATGCATAGTCCGGATCAGCTAACCAGTTGATGTCCGGTAAGTGCAATGCCTGAGCGATTTGAGCAAACACCCCAACTGACGGATTAAACGCAAATAACCAGAAAATAGCGGCTACGGATACCGAGATGCCCATGGTTGACGAAAACAACGTCTTAAAAAAACTGATGCCCTTCAATTGCTGATTAGCCGTAACCGCTAGTACTAATCCCAAGCCAATCGTTAAGACCGTCACCGCCAAAACATACAGCAACGTCGCACCTAGACTTGACAGGTAAGCAGGATCGGTCAATACCCCGACATAGTTAGAAATACCAGTAAAAACGGTTGCCCGCCCATAAGTATCCGTTAGGAAAAAGCTCAGATAAATCGTTTTGAGCATCGGCCAAAATACGAAGACCCCAAGTACCAACAATGATGGCCCTAAAAATAATACTGCATAACCGCGATCCGTCCATCGGCTTGTTTTGGTTGTGGCACTGACTGGTGCTAGCGGTTGGGCTGTGATGGTTGATTTTGATTTACCCCGCAATAACTGCTGCATCGCGCTCACTCCCCTTTTCGACCAGCATCAAGTTGCCCGTCTTTTTTTCAAAAACGGTTAGTTCGCTCACAGCTGTTATCCGAATCAAATCACCCACCTTAATGAGTTGCGCGTTATCGCTCACTAGTCGAACGGTTTGGTCATCGCTTAACACCGCTATCGCGACGACTTGATCACCTAAATAGGCTACGCTTTCAATTCGCGCATTCGCATTTCGAACCGTGATTTGGAACTGGAGTTGATTGGGCCGAATGCCCACCGTCACCTCAGTACCGTCTTCGATTGGGCGTTCAATTGCGAAATCTAAGTCAGCGTTGATGAGTAAGTGTTGCTGCTGGACCGTTGCCGCCAATAGATTAATCTGCGGGGTACTAAAAAAGCTCGCCACAAACTCGTTTTTAGGGCGTTGATACAGATTAAGCGGCGTATCGATCTGCTGAACTCGCCGATGATTTAAAACCATCACCCGATCCGCCATTGTCATTGCTTCAACTTGGTCATGGGTCACGTAGATAACGGTTAGTCCGAGTTTACGCTGTAACTGCTTCAACTCTATCCGCATCTTGGCACGCAGTTGCGCGTCTAGATTAGATAATGGTTCATCCATCAGACAAATCTTGGCTTCACTGGCAATGGCGCGGGCCAACGCAACTCGTTGCCGTTGACCGCCTGATAATGCTTTCGGTTTCCGGGTTCGAAACTCGGTTAAATTCACCATCTCTAACGCATAATTGACTCGTTCGGTGATCTCAGCCGGTGTTTGATGCCGAGCTTTCAGTCCAAAACCAACGTTAGCTTCCACCGAAAGAAATGGAAATAAAGCGTAACTTTGAAATACCATTGAAAGTTGCCGGTCCTTAGGTGGTAACTCATTAGCGGGCTGATCATTGATCAGTAAACGCCCCGCCGTAATTGATGTCAGCCCCGCAATCATTCGTAACAGGGTACTCTTACCACAACCCGAGGGCCCCACGATCACGAAAAATTCACCATCCTTTACCTCGACCGAGACATCGGTTAACACTGGCTGTTCGCTTTCCGGGTACGTCTTTTCCAAGCGTTCCAATCGAATTGCCATTCAGTTCAACACTCCTTCTTCAGGTACAGTCATTTTGTATCAAGCAACGACTACAGTTTACAAAGCGTTTGTGTTGATTCAGCGTTGACAGTGTATCAATATCGTAAAGGTTGCGTAAAAATTTCTAACTTATCTGTTTGCTGTCGTTTGTGTCCAGCGTAAGGGTTGGGTGCGATTTAGGTGTTGGCTGTTTGTCGTCGCTTCGCTCGCCAAAGCCGCATGAAAACCGGCGCTCTCGGGCTACAAAATTCGGCGTCGTTTAAACTGTAATTTCCGGGGTTCCTGAAGTGACTGGAGCTTGTCAACCACGCGCTTTCTGGCCACCACGCCGAATGGTGCTGCGCGAGACTGAGAGCTGCATGCAAGGCGACATCGGTAAAACTGCCAGGCCCGGGCGCCTTCACCGATGTCGCCTTGCACACTGCTCTCAACCCGTCTCGCTCCGCACACTTACGCTGGACACAAACGAACGCACAAAAAAACACGCCTCAATTAAGAGACGTGCTCGTTACAATCAAACTACTATTAGTTACGGCTCAAGAAACCCATCATGACGTTCGTGTGATCATCATCACTGGCAGCCGTGGTTTCGCCTAAGCCGAATTTTTCAAAGTAAGGGGTGTTCACTAATGACTTGCTTTCCACTGGATGAAGTCGGTTGTCTAATTGGCTAACTCGTTGGTCGAGTTGTTGCTTCAACGCGAGTAAGTCTTCAAAGTGGGTTGCTAATTCTGCATCGGCTACTGGCATCGTCGTGAGTGCCTTAGCAGCGTTTAATTGATCGGTATAAGTCATTTCAGTTGCCATTGTCATAAGTGGTTTCCCCCGTTGTCTTTTCGATATCATTCGTCATCTATTTGAGACCAAGTATAGCAGTTTTCTGAAAACTGTCTAGTATTTTCTGAAACTTTATTGTAAACACAAAAAAGCGCCCTTACCCTGAATTATTCACCAGAAACTCCAAAATCCCCATCAAACACATGATTCAAGTGCTTGATGGGAATTTTACGTTTTCACCTTTTAAGTGCAGAAAAAGAGCCTCAGCTCTGGTATAGTTAACTCGACCAAAAGACACTATA